>NZ_JBELQE010000120.1:0-31518 GCF_040270385.1 Methylorubrum podarium
CCCCTCCCCCTTGTGGGGAGGGGTTCGGGGTGGGGGTGGTGCAGAAGGCACCGCACCGCCTCGTTCTGAACCACCCCCACCTCCTGCCTCCTCCCCACAAGGGGGAGGAGAGGAGCGACGGCGGCCGAAGTGATCAACCGGAAACGGTATCAGGTCTCTTCGGAACCGGCGTTCCCCTCACCCGACCCCTTCGGGGGCCACCTTCTCCCGCGGAGGGGAGAGGGACGCGCTGCAAGGTTCCGATTTCGAAATCAGGCCGGTTCGACGCGCTCGAACGTCAGGTAGCTCGGGAGCCGCCCGGCGGCGAGGGCCTTGGCCTCGTAGCGGGTGCCCGGCCAACCGGGGAAGGGCCGGCGCCAGTCGTCGGCGCTCTCGGCGGTCCAGCGCAGGCGCAGGCAGCGGGCGGCGCGGACCAGGGTCCAGCCCACGTAATCGTCGATGTCGCTGGCGAAGCGGAAATGGCCGCCGGGGCGAAGCACCCGCGCGATCTCGGCGAGCGCGGCATCCGAGACGAAGCGGCGCTTGCGCTGGCGGCGCTTCGGCCAGGGATCGGGATAGAGCAGGTAGACGCGGGCGAGGCTCGCATCCGGCAGGGCGGCAAGCAGCGCGGTCGCGTCCTCGTCCCAGACGCGCACGTTGCGCAGGGACCGCTCGTCCACGGCGCGCAACAGCTTGACCACGCCGTTGACGAAGGGCTCGCAGCCGATGATGCCGGTCCGCGGATGGGCCTCGGCCTGGGCGGCGAGGTGCTCGCCGCCGCCGAAGCCGATCTCGAGCCAGACCTCGTCGACCGGCACCGGGAACAGGCCCGGCGGATTCAGGAACGCGCCGCGCTCGGGCAGCGCGACGCGGAGAGCGGGCAGCGCCCCTTCGAGGCGCTGCTCCTGGCCCGGCCGCAGCCGCTTGCCCTTGCGGCGCCCGTAGAAGGCGCGCTCGGCCTCGGCCGTCCCGCCCGTGTCGGGAGGGAGATCGTCATCCCTCCCCATCACGGTTCGGGCTCAGAAGGCCGATTTCAGCTTGGCCGCCAGATCGGTCTTCTCCCAGGAGAAGCCGCCGTCCGCATCGGGCTCGCGGCCGAAATGGCCGTAGGCCGAGGTGCGGGCGTAGATCGGCTTGTTCAGCTGGAGCGCCGTGCGGATGCCGCGGGGCGAGAGGTCGAGGGCGTCCATCAGGACCGACTCGAGCCGGGCCTCGTCCACGGTGCCGGTGCCGTGCAGGTCGACGTAGATCGACAGCGGCTTGGCGACGCCGATGGCGTAGGAGAGCTGGATCGTGGCGCGGCGGGCGAGGCCGGCGGCGACGACGTTCTTGGCGAGGTAGCGGGCGGCGTAGGCCGCCGAGCGGTCGACCTTGGTCGGATCCTTGCCGGAGAAGGCGCCGCCACCGTGGGGCGCCGCGCCGCCGTAGGTGTCGACGATGATCTTGCGGCCGGTGAGGCCGGCGTCGCCGTCGGGACCGCCGATCACGAACTTGCCGGTCGGGTTGACGTGCCAGACGGTGCTCTCGTTGACCCAGCCCTCCGGCAGGGCCTTGAGGATGTAGGGCTCGACGATGGCGCGCACGTCGGCCGAGTCGAGGGACTCGTCGAGGTGCTGGGTCGAGAGCACGATCTGCGTCACCTCGACCGGGCGGCCGTCGGCGTAGCGCACGGTGACCTGGCTCTTGGCGTCGGGGCCGAGCTTGGCCGCGTCGCCCTGCTTGGCCTTGCGGGCGTCGGCGAGATCTTTGAGGATCTTGTGGGCGTAGAAGATCGGGGCCGGCATCAGCGCCGGGGTCTCGTCGGCGGCGTAGCCGAACATGATGCCCTGGTCGCCCGCGCCCTCGTCCTTGTTGCCGGCGGCGTCCACGCCCTGGGCGATGTCGGCCGACTGGGCGTGCAGGTGGATGGCAACCTCGTTGTTCTTCCAGTGGAAGCCCGACTGCTCGTAGCCGATGTCGCGCACCGCCTCGCGGGTCAGCTCCTCGAGGTCCTTGAAGGTCACGGAATCGGGGCCGCGCACCTCGCCCGCGATCACGACGCGGTTCGTCGTCGTCAGCGTCTCGACGCCCAGGCGCGCCTCCGGCATCGCGGCGATGTAGGCGTCGACCACGGTGTCCGAGATCCGGTCGCTCACCTTGTCGGGGTGGCCTTCGGAGACGGATTCGCTGGTGAAGAGATAGTCGGAACGAGGCATCGTGCACCCCCGATTGTCGGGCGCGCCTCGTCGTACAACGGCGCTTGACCCGGTCTCCAGAGGCGCGGCTTGTCGCATCGGCGATACGGACGGTCAAGCCGGAATGGCGAAATCGTCCGTTTTATCGAACGATGTGGCACGGTTCGTCCGAACAGGAAGCCCGCGCCGGCAAGGACGTCCGGAACCGCGTGGACGGAGCCGAGGCCGGGGAGTGTCAGCTCTTGAGTTCGCGGCTCAGGGTTTCGACCGCAGCGGAGAGTTCGCGGCGCTGGTCCTCGCTGAACGTCTCGACGAACTGGCGGGCGAAGGCACGGGCAAGCTCAGACCAGGGCTCGGCGGCGTAAGGCTGCTGTCCGCTGTCCGAGAAACCGCGCTCCGTCTCCGGATCGGGATGGGGGATGCCGTCGAGGAAGTCGGAGACCGGGGTATTCGTGAGCCGGCTGAGGATCGCGAGGTGGATGGCGCTGATCCTGTTGACCCCCTTCTCGTACTTCTGGAGTTGGGCGGCCGACATCCCGAAGCTGTCGGCAACGGCGCGCTGCGTCAGCTTCGAGCGTTTGCGCTGCTCGGCAATACGGCGCCCGAGAAGGACGTCGCGCTCGTCGGTTTTCTGGCCTGCCATTGTCACCCCGCCCAAGCTCTTTTGGGCGATGCTTCGAACGAAACCTTACCCGGTGCAAGGCCGGAGGAAGTGGCAAAAGCAACGACACACAGAATATGTCATTTGTTAATGATGCGACGCCCCGCCGCACGCGTACCAGAAGACGATCGGACGTGAAGGCTGCAATCAGAACACACAAACGGAAAGTGGCGTCCCCGGCAGGGCTCGAACCTGCGACCCCAGGTTTCATCCCACTTCGACTTTCGTCGCCGCACTGTCCGTGCGTTCGTGGTCTGGACTATCCCTTCACCCTGGGCCTCGGACGAAGCCTTTAGGTGCCGCCCGTCTAGTCTCTACACCTTCCCGCGACCCGCGATGGGCTTCGGGCTTGGCTCGGGATCGGCAGGGCGCCGCGGCGCCGGAAGCTTTCCCCGAATTTGAGCGGATCCGCCGCGGGGTTTCCCATCGCGGCGCCCAATTGTGAAATCTAGGAAACCTGTGCTCTGTCCAGCTGAGCTACGGAGACGTCCGCACAGGCTTAGCATCATCGCACGGGACCGCCAACCGCTCCGATCCGGGACGGCGGAGGTGGTCCACCGCGCGTGGCGGGAGCGGCGCCGTCACCTGTGGCCCGGGAGACTCACGGGGCGACAATCCGCGATTGTGGGGTCTCGACGCCTTCGAGCGCCGCGATCCGGGCACTTTTCGCGCGGCATCCTCGCTCGGAACGAGAGGCCGAGCGCGAGCGGTGGTGATGGGGCGCGATGAGGGTCGCGGCGGTGTTCCCTGGGGGCGTCGAACGGGCCGCTGCGGCGCCCCGGCCCTGGCTTGGCTCCTCGCGACTGCCTGCGGTGGCAGCGTGACTCCGCAGAGCGCGTCGGCGGCCCCGCGCGCAGACGAATCCTGTCGGCCATCCCCGGCGCGGGAGGATCGCCTTGCCGATGTCGGAACGCGGGGCGAGCTGATCCTCGCCTCCGGCCGCCGGGCGGTGCTGTCCGGCCTGCGCTGGCCCGACGAGCCGGCGCTCGATGCGAACGCACGCGCCTGGCTCGTGGCCTTCCGCGGCGCGCCCCTCATCCTGACGGAGCGCGGTCCCGAGGACCGCTGGGGCCGCCGTCGCGCCGACGGGATCGCGGGCGAGGCCGAACCGGTCGATCTCGCCGGCGGGCTGGTCGCGGCCGGGCTCGCCTACGCCGATGCCGGCGAGGCCGAGGCGCTCTGCCGTCCGGCGCTCCGCGCCCTTGAGGAGGCGCCCCGTTCCGCCGGGCTCGGCCTGTGGGCCGGCGGCCCGCTCGCCGCGACCGACGGCGCGGCCCTGACGGCGCGGGCCGGGCGGTTCGCGGTGGTGGAGGGGCGCGTCCTGCATGTCGGCGAGCGGTCGGCGCGGACCTATCTCGACTTCGCTCGCCGAGGTGAGCAGGGCTTGACCGAAACGGTGCAGAAACGCACTTGGCGGACGCTGAGCGAACATGGTTTGTCGGCGGCCACGCTGAAGGGCCGCCTCGTGAGAATCCGCGGCATGGTCGAGATCGGGCGGGGACCGCTCATCGATCTGGCCGGCGTCGAAGGCATCGAGGTCGTCGAGGGGGAGCGGGCGCTGCGGCGCTAGAACGGCATGACGGGGGATCGGCAGAACGAGGCGACGCGGCGGACCCTGGGCGGACGCCGCCGGAAACGAATGGCCAAGGCCAGCGCGAGGACCGGCGCGTTGCTCGCGCTCGCGGGCCTGCTCGCCGCCTGCGCCGCCGACCAGACCGGGACCGTGCTCACGCCCGCGGTCATCAAGGTCCCCGAGCAGGCGCCCAAGACGACGGGGCGCACCCGCTCGGACGAGGCGGATCACGCCAAGCTCGTGGCCTCCTTCGGCGGCGAGTACCGCGCGCCGGCCGCCCACCGGCTGGTCAGCGAGATCACCGACCGCCTCGTGCGCGCCAGCGACCGGCCGGAGGAGAGCTACGCGGTCACGCTGCTCGACTCGCCCGTCGTCAACGCCTTCGCCCTTCCGAGCGGCCGGCTCTACGTCACCCGCGGGCTGCTGGCGCTCGCCAGCGACAGCTCGGAGGTCGCGGCGGTGCTCGCCCACGAGATCGCCCACGTCACGCTGCGCCACGCCACCGCCCGCAGCGAGATGGCCCTGCGCTCGCAGCTCGTGAGCCGCGTGGTCGCCGACGTGCTGAACGATCCGGTCACGGGGGCGCAGCTCGAGAGCCAGTCCAAGTTCACCCTCGCCCGCTTCTCCCGGGAGCAGGAGCTGGAGGCGGACGCCAACGGCGTGCGCGTGCTGGCCCAGGCCGGCTACGATCCCTTCGGCGCCGGCCGCTTCCTCGACGCGCTCCAGCGCACCATGGCGCTCAAGGCCGGCAACGGCAGCGCGGCCGAGCCCGACATGCTGGCGACCCATCCGGCCACCGCCGAGCGCATCGCGCTGGTCACCCGCGCGGCCCGGCGCATCGGCGCCCCCGGCCTCGGCGCCGACGACCGCGCCCCTTACCTCGCGGCGATCGACGGGATCGCCTACGGCGACAATCCCGGCGAGGGACTGGTGCGCGGCCGCCGCTTCCTGCATCCGGGCCTGAGCATCGCTTTCGAGGTGCCGGACGCCTTCGCCATCGAGAACACCCGCAACGCCGTGCTCGGCACCACGCCGGAGGGCAGCCGCCGCCTGCTGTTCGATCAGGTCGAGGCGAGCGGCGACCGCAGCCTGGAGGACGTGCTGCGTGCGACCTGGAACGACGGCATCGAGGCGGGATCGGTCGAGAACCGCATGATCGGCGGGCGCTCCGCCGTCACCGCGCTGTCGCGCGGCAAGGACTGGACCTTTCGGCTGGCGGCGATCCGCATGGGCGAGACCACCTACCGCATGATCATGGCGGCCAAGGGCGCGACCGATCCCGAGCCGGCCTTCCGGCGCTGGCTGGAGAGCCTGCGGCCGATCGAGCCGGAGGAAGCCGCCTCGCTCAAGCCGGCACATCTGCGGATCGTCACCGCCGCTCCCGGTGACACCGTGGAAGGCTTGGCCCGCCGCATGACGGTCCCCGACCGCGCCGTCGACCGCTTCCTCGTGCTCAACGGCCTGCAGCGGGGCGCCGCCCTCAAGCCCGGACAAGGCTACAAGCTCGTCGTCGAGTAGGGTTTCGGGCCGCCGGGCTTGCGTGTCCGGGGGCCGGCGCCTAGAGCATCGTCCCGAACGGTGGCCGCCGGCTTTCGGAAAAAGACGATGCAAAACAAAAGCCTAGAGCATCGTCCTGGATCCGATATCCGGGACGATGCTTTGGGCCCTTGGCCGCGAAACAGGTCCGACGTGCAGCGCCCCGATCCCCCAGCCGACACCGCCGTCGCGGTCGTGTTCTTCCGTCCCACGGCCGAGCAGGTCGCGCGGATCGTCGAGCGCTTCGCCGGGCGCATGACCGTCCTCGTCTACGACAACGGCGGCATCCCGCCCGATGCGCTGGCGCGGCTGCAGGGCGCGGAGGGGCTCACTCGGCTCGGCGAGGGGCGCAATCGCGGGATCGCCGCCGCCCTCAATGCGCTGGCCGAGGCGGCGGTCGCGGCGGGCTACGCCCGCCTGTTCCTGCTCGACCAGGACGCCGACGCCACGCCCGAGACGGCGCGACGCCTCGGCGACGCCCTGGACCGCGCCGCGGGTGCGGAGCCGCCCCCGGCTCTCGTCGGGCCGGCGCCCGCGCCGAAGCCCGGCCACAAGGCGCCCATCTACCCGCCGCGCCCCGGCGTGCCGCCCCGCGAACACCTTCGGCCGGTCGAGTTCCTGGCGACCTCCGGCTCGCTCGTGGATCTCGCCGCCTTCGCGCAGGTCGGCCCGTTCCGCGAGGACTTCTTCATCGACGCCGTCGATCTCGAATGGTGCTTTCGCGCCTGGGCGCGGGGCCGGAGCTGCTGGATGGACCCCGGCACCGCGATCCCGCACAGCGTCGGGCGCGGCACGATCCGGGCTCGCTTCCTTCCGGTGGCGATGCCCGACCAGCCGCTGTTCCGCATGGCGGTCTATGTCCGCAACACCGCCTATGGCTGGCGCCTGCCGCACGTGCCCGCCCGCTGGAAGCTGAAACAGGCCGCCTACCTGCCGCTGCAGATCGGGCTCTACTGGAGCCGGCACCGGTTCGCGCCCCGCGTGCTCGCGCGCCTGCTCGCGGCCCTGGCGCAGGGGCTTGCCGGGCGTCTCGGCCGGCCGGCGGACGCGCCGCCGTGACCGCGCCCCTCGACGTCGTCATCGTCAACTGGAATGCCGGGGACCAGCTCCGGGCCTGCCTCGCGAGCCTCGCGGCGAGCGACGGGGCGGAGCACCTGCGCGTCGTCGTCGTCGACAACGCCTCCGGCGACGGCTCGGCCGAGGGGCTGGACCGGCCTGGCCTCGCGCTCACGGTGCTGCGCAATGCGGACAACCGCGGCTTCGCCCGCGCCTGCAACCAGGGCGCGGCGCTGGGATCGGCCGATTCCATCCTGTTTCTCAACCCCGACACGCAGGTCAGCCGGGACGGCATCGCCGCCGCCCGTGCGCGGCTCGAGGCCGATCCCGGCACCGGCATCGTCGGCGCCCGGCTGATCGACGAGGCGGGGCGGACCCACCGGACCTGCGCCCGCCATCCGACGGGGCCGAGCCTGATCGCCCACACCCTGTTCCTCGACCGGCTGCTGCCCGGCCGCGTCGCGCCGCATTTCCTGCTCGAGTGGGACCACGCCGAGACGCGGCCCGTCGATGCGGTGATGGGGGCCTTCCTGATGATCCGGCGCCCGCTCTTCGCCCGGCTCGGCGGCTTCGACGAGCGCTTCTTCGTCTATTGGGAGGATGCCGACCTCTGCGCCCGCGCGGCGGCCGCGGGCTTCGCCGTGTGCCACGTCGCACAGGCCGAGATCCGCCACCGCGGCCAGGGCACCACCGAGGCGGTGAAGGATCGGCGCCTGTTCTACTTCCTGCGGGCGCAGGCGCTCTACGCGGACAAGCACCACGGCCGGGCGGCATCGCTGGCCGTGCTGGCCGCCGCGCTCACCGTGAACCTGCCGGTCCGCCTCGGCCGGGCCCTGATGAAGGGCTCGGCACGGGACGCGGGTGCGGTGATCCGCGCCGGGCGAATGCTGGCGGCGGCCCTGCCGGGCCTGTTGACCCGCGGCGGCCGATGAGGCTTGCCTTGCGGCGGGGGCATCTTGTCGTCCGCGGCGGCCTCCGTCATGGTGCCGCGCTCCGGACGGTCCCGCTTGCACCCGCGGCGGGCGGCTGAACGGGGAACGGAGTGCACGACAGCACGGACAAGCGTTCTCGACCGGCGGACCTGTCGCCCGCCCTGTACCGTGCGGCCTTCGACGGCGCGCCGGTGGGCCTCGCCGTGTTCACGCCCGACGGGCGCAGGATCCGCGCCGCCAACGCCTGCCTGTGCCGCTGGCTCGGCTACGCGCCGGGCACCCTCGACGGCCGCCCGACCGATCAGGTGATCGGCCGCGAAGCCTTCGGCGAGGGAAGCTCCGAGGTGAAGGCCGGCATCCGCCGCTGGCTGCGGGCCGACGGCGGCAGCCTCGATCTGCGCCTGACCCTCTCCGGCGAGGATGCGGTGGAAACGGTCGCGGTCGTGACCCTCGTCGATGCCGACGACCTGGTCCGGGCCGAGCAGAACCGCGATGCCCTGACGGCGGCGGGCCTCGGCGAGTGGCGCTGGGATCTCGTGACCGGGCAGATGGTGTTCTCGCGCCGCGCGGCGCAGATCCTCGGCTACGCGCCGGGACGCTCCGTCACCTGGGAGGGGATGCGGGGCCAGGTCGATCCGGAGGATGCTGAGCGGATCCAGGACGCGGTCGCCGCGGCCATCGCCGAGCGCCGGCCCTACGCCTTCCAGACCCGCTTCCGCCGCGCCACCGACGGCGCCGAGATCTGGATCGGCGCCCGCGGCGAGGCGCTGCTCGCCGCCGACGGCACACCGGTCGGCATCGTCGGCGTGGTGCAGGACGTGACCACCCGGGTCGAGGCGAGGGAGGCCCTGGCCGAGCGCGAGGAGCGCCTGCGGGTCGCCACCACGGTCGCCAATCTCGGCATCTTCGAGTGGCACGTCCTCGACGACCAGGCGACCTGGGAGAACGAGCGGATGTTCGCGGTCTTCGGGCGCCGCCCGGAGGAGGGCAGCATCGGCAAGTCCACCTTCCTCAAGCAGATCCTCCACCCCGACGACCGCCCCGTCTTCCGGCAGGCGATCCTGCGGGCGCTGCGCGAGGACACGATCCTCCACGCCACCGGCCGCATCCGCCGCCACGACGACGGGCAGTGGCGCACCATCGACATGGCCGGCCGGTTCGAGCGGACCCGGCCGGGCGGCCTGCCGCGGCGCCTGATCGGCGTCGTCGCCGACGTGACCGATCGCCACCTCTCCGAGGAGCGCCGCAGCCTTCTCATCCGCGAGCTGCACCACCGGGTGAAGAACACGCTCGCCACGGTCCAGGCCATCGTCGGCTCGACGGCGCGCACCGCCACCAGCATCGACAATTTCCACGAGGCCTTCGTCGGCCGCATCAAGTCGCTCGCCCACACCCACAGCGTGCTCACCGAGGCGACGTGGCAGACGGCGAGCCTGCGCGACCTGCTCGCCTCCGAGCTGATGCCCTATGCCGAGAGCGAGACCGAGACCTCGCCGGACCTGCGCATCGTCCTCGACGGCCCGGCGGTCGATCTGCCCTCCGAGATCGCGGTGCCGATCGGCATGGCGATCCACGAACTGACCACCAACGCCGCCAAGTATGGCGCCCTCTCGACGGGCCGGGGACGGGTCGTCATCACCTGGAGAGTCGAGGCCGGCGTGCTGCATCTCGACTGGCGCGAGAGCGGCGGTCCCCCGGTCGCCCCGCCGACCCGCCAGGGCTTCGGCTCACGCCTGCTGCAGCGGGTGCTGACCACGCAGGTCCAGGCGCAGATCACGACGGATTACGCGCCGGAAGGGTTCCATCTGACGCTCGCCGCGCCGCTGCCGGAGCGCAACCCGGCGCTCAACCCGCTGGCCTAACGGGCGGGCGTCCGCCCCCCTCGCGGTGTCACGGCCGCGGATGCCGGCGCCGCCGTTCATGCCTCGGACGTCCGCGCGCCGATCGATCGCTTCCCCGACGCTCGCGATGACGGAGGAGACACCGAAGCGCTCAGCCGGTAACCGAATCAAACCTCGTGACGGCCTGACGCGGCGCTTTATGACCGAAAACCCTTTCATCCGGCGCCTGAACTTAAGACTCCATCAAACACCGCGCATTGCCGTTGTGGCGAATCATGATTATTGGGCCGCAATCCGATCTGGTTTCGGCTAGAAGAGGCGATATCGGTAGTTCCGCGAAGGCCCCCGGACGAGGCGGCCCGCGGGCGGGGGCTCGAATACGGTGGCGCGGTTTCTTCGTCTTGCTCGGATGCGGACAATCCCGATGGGACGTCCGCGGCGACTCGTCGGCGCGACGGCGCTGATCCTGGGCCTCACCCTCTCCTCGACCGCGGTGCTCGCCTACGCCGACCTGCTGCCGCACGACCTCGACATCGATCTCGGCCTGTTCGAGACCGCGGAGCCCGCTGGCCTTCCGCACGTCGCCCAGAAGATCGCCCTGGGCGGGCCGCTGACCATCGTCGCCTTCGGCTCCTCCTCGACGGAGGGCGTCGGCGCCAGCAACCCCGCCGCCGCCTATCCCGCCCGCCTCGAAGCGGGGCTGCGGCGCGCCCTGCCGCATCTCGGCGGCCGGATCACCGTGACGAACCGCGGCGTCGGCGGCGAGGCCGTGGACGAGATGCTGGCCCGGCTCGACCGGGACGTGATCGCGCCCCGGCCCGATCTCGTGATCTGGCAGACCGGCAGCAACGATGCGCTGCGCGGCATCTCCCTCGACCATTTCCGCGAGGCGAGCGCGGCGGCGCTGGAGCGCATCCGCGCGGCGGGCATCGACGTGGTGCTGATGGAGCCGCAATGGTGCCCGGCGCTGGACGCCACGCCCGGCGCCGATCGGTTCCGCGACGCGGTGCGCGCGCTGGGCCACGACCTCGACATCCCGGTGATCCGCCGCTCCGACCTGATGCGCGACTGGATCGGCCAGGGCCGCCTGACCCGCACCGAGCTGTTCGCGAGCGACGGCCTGCACATGGCGGATGGCGGTTACGCCCTGCTCGCCGAGGCCGCGCAGGACACGGTGCTCGACGGCGCCGAGGCCGCACCGGTCGCCGTCGCCGAGGCGGGGACGGATTGACGCGATCCGTCGGGGCGGCCCGCTTCGCCCGTTGTCTCGCAGCCGGTCTCCTGCTCGCGGGCACGCCCGCCGGGGCGATCGATCTGCGCCTGTTGCCCGAGAATCCGCGCTACGCCCGCAACAAGACCTGCGCGGACGTCACCGTGATGGCGCCGGCCCGCCGGCCCGGCACGCATCCGCTCGACGACCGGATCAGCCCCAACCCGGCCCTGTCGCCGATGAGCCAGGGCGACAGCGCGATCTGCTTCGCCTACGCCACCGCCGACATGATCTCGCAGCGCGTCGGCGTCACCGTCTCGGCGCTGGATGTGGCCACCCGCTACTACTTCGCCGACCCGGCCGGCCTGACGCACAGCCGCGACCGCGCCTTGCGGCGCTACCTGAGCCGGCATCCCGACCTCGCGGAGGAGATCGCCGAGAGCCGCAACGACACCGAGGCGAGCCGCGAGCGCAACCCGCAGCGAAAGCCCTATTTCGACAAGCTTGAGGACGGGCAGGAGGCGGCGGCGACGCTCCTCTACAATCTCGGCGGCCTTTGCACCGACCGGGACCTGCCCTCCTTCGACGGCTACGGCCAGCACACCCGCACCTTCGGCGCCCTGCGCTGGCGCAGCCGCGTCGCCGCCCCCAAGATCTCGTGGCGCAGCCTCGGCGGAACGGTGCCGCGGCTGCGCGACCCGGCAACCGATGCCTTCAACGCCGGCTGGATCGCCCATGTCGAGCGGCGCTGCCGGCGGAAGCCCCTGCCGGTGCCGCTGGTCCCGGTCTCGGATTCGATCGCCGACAACCAGCTCGACTTCATGGACAAGGCGGCGCGCCGGGAGCCCGGCCTCGCGGCCGGCAGCGACCGGCTGATGGCGATGATCGACTACGCCCTCGACCGGGGCCGGCTGCCGGTGATCGGCTATTCCTGGTACGTGCTGGAGGAGCGCCTGCCGAAGGACCCTGACATCGCCGCCGACCATTCTAGCCCGATCATCGCCCGGCGCAGGGCGGGCGGGCGCTGCCAGTACCACCTGCAGGACAATACCGGCGAGTACTGCGCCCGGATGCGGCCCGGCATCCGCGAACGCTGCGACCTCGGCCGGGTCTGGCTCGACGAGGACGAGTTGCGCGCCTCGCTCTACAGCGTGATCTATCTGCGGTAGACCGCGAGAGATGGGAGGATACGGGCCATGACGATCGAGATCGGTTTCCTCCTCTTCCCCCGGGTGCAGCAGCTCGATCTCACCGGTCCCTACGAGGTGCTGGCCATGGTGCCCGGCGCCCGCGTCCACCTCGTCGCGAGAACGCTGGATCCGGTCGCGAGCGCCACCGGCCTCGTGCTGACGCCGACCGTCACCTTCGCCGAATGCCCGGTCCTCGACGTGCTCTGCGTGCCCGGCGGTTCGGGCGTGAACCCGCTGATGGAGGATGCCGAGACCCTCGACTTCCTGCGCCGTCGGGCGGAGGGCGCGCGCTATCTCACCTCCGTCTGCACCGGCGCCCTGGTTCTCGGCGCGGCGGGGCTCCTGCGGGGCCGGCGCGCCACCACGCATTGGGCGGCCCACGACCTCCTCGCCGCCTTCGGCGCGATCCCGACGCAGGGGCGGGTGGTGCGTGACGGCAACCTGATCACCGGCGGCGGCGTGACCGCGGGCATCGATTTCGGCCTGACGCTCGCCGCGGAACTGACCGACGAGGCGACCGCGAAGGCGATCCAGCTCCACCAGGAATACGCCCCGGCCCCGCCCTTCGACGCCGGCCGCCCCGAGACCGCCGCGCCCGAGATCCTCGCCGCCGCCCGCGAGCGGCTGGCGGCGACGCGCCGGGAGCGGGAGGCGATCGTGGCGCGGGTGACGGGGATGCCGGGCTGAGGCCTAGAAGCCGTCCGCCTCCTGCGCCTCACCGAGAAGGCCGCCCATCACGTCGAGGCAGCTCTGCAGGATGTAGGCGGCGGCGAGCTTGTCCACGAGTTCGCCGCGGCGCGCGCGGGAAGCGTCGGCCTCCAGCAGGGTGCGGGTGACGGCGGCGGTGGAGAGGCGCTCGTCGAAGAACAGGACCGGCAGCGGCAGCAGCGGCTTGAGGTTGCGGGCAAAGCTCCGGCTCGATTGCGCCCGGGGCCCTTCCGTGCCGTCCATGTTGAGCGGCAGGCCGATCACGAGGCCGCCGACGGAGTGGGTCGCGCAGAGCGAAACGATCCGCTGCGCGTCCGGCGTGAACTTCACCCGGCGGATCGTCTCCAGCGGCGAGGCGATCTGCCGGCCGACATCGGACAGGGCAAGCCCGATGGTCTTGGTGCCGAGATCGAGCCCGATCAGGCGCGGGGCGCCGGCCGAGGCCTCGGCGAAGGCCGCGATCTCCTCCCGGTTCACGAAGCCGCCGCTCCGAGTTGCTCCAGGGCCGCCGCGTCGTCGCCCTCGAAGGTCGCGGGCAGCGGACCTTCTCCCTCGCCGAGGATGTGCAGCACCTCGAGGCCCTGAAGCCCGCGCAGGAGGGTGGCGAGGTCGGCACCGCCGAAATGCACCGTCTCCAGATCGGCGCACAGCACCCAGATGTCGTATTCGGGAAAACCCGGCGTCACGTCGAAGAACAGGAAGTCGCCGCGCTCGGTCTGCCCGAAGAAGCAGGCCCGCTCCATCAGCTCGGCGTCGGCGTCCCCCTCGATGGTGAAGCGGTGCGGTTCGTCGCTGTCCCCGTCGCGCAGGCCGTCGAGGGCGAGCGCCACGCCGTGCGAAATCAGGTGCGCGCGCGAAGCCAGATCGGCCGCCTCCACCGGAACCGGGGTGAAGATGCGCAGATGCCCGCCGATCCGCCCGGCGCCGCATTCCTGCGCGAAGCTGCGGTAGCTGTGGGGGAGGGGGAAGCCGAGCTGCGCCTCGGCGCGGGCGAGATCCGCCTCGCTCGAGACGAGACCCGGACGGAAGCTCCGGAAGACGCTGTCCCACATGCCCCGTCCTCCCCCACACCCGACGAGCGACGGGCTTACGCCCGGCCGCGCGGACTTGTCCACCGCGCAGATTAACCAAGCCGGGCGGTTCTCCGTGTCGGGATGGAGCGGGCGACGGAAAGCGGTGTTAAGGCTTCGTTAACCACCCCGGAGCCGCCCGTCCCCCATGCTGCCGCCTGCCGCCCGCTTCGGATCAGGCCGCCTCTCGCGGCGGCACACGCTGATGCTGATGCTCGCCCTCGAGATCCTCGTCGTCGGGGCCTACAACGCCGACCGCTACCGCCGCCCCGGCATCAGCGTGGACGTGCCGGCGACGCGGGGCCACGTCATCGTCTGAGCTGCCCTCCCTCGCCGGCCCGGCCGTGAGCGTTGCCCCGCCGCGAAGGCGGGTGCTATAGCCCGGCCGATCCTGACGCGGGCCGTTTCCCGCGACTGAGGCATTTGGTTTCGCATCGTCTTTTTCCGAGAGCCGGCAACGCCCTTTCGGAACGATGCTCGGGCAGGCGAGGCGACACGGGCAGCATGTCGGTCGACGAGACAACGGTACGGCGCATCGCGCATCTGGCCCGCATCGCGGTCACCGACGAGGAGGTCGGCCCGTTGCAGGGCGAGCTCAACGCGATCCTCGCCTTCGTGGAGCAGCTCGGCGCCGTCGATGTCGAGGGCGTCGAGCCGATGACCTCCGTCACCCCGATGCGCATGAAGAAGCGCGCGGACGTGGTGAACGAGGGCGGCCGGGCGAGCGACATCGTCGCCAACGCCCCCGAGACCGAGGACAACTATTTTCTCGTGCCGAAGGTCGTCGAGTAAGGAATCTCGGCATCGTCGGAGCGGCTTCTCCGGCCCACCGCGGAGGCGAACCAACGCCCGCGGGGCCGGGCGCGTAGATCTGGAACGGGCATGACGGCACTCAACGAACTCACTCTGGCCGAGGCCCGCGACGGGCTGAAGGCCAAAGACTTCTCCGCCCGCGAGATCGCGCAGGCGCATCTCGACGCGATCGACCGGGCGAAGGCGCTCAACGCCTACATCGTCGCGACGCCGGACCGCGCCCTGAAAATGGCCGACGTCTCCGACGAGAAGATCGCCAAGGGCGAGGCCCGCCCCCTCGAAGGGCTGCCGCTCGGCATCAAGGACCTGTTCGCGACGCAAGGCGTCCACACCACGGCGGGCTCCAAGATCCTCGAAGGGTTCGAGCCGCACTACGAATCGAACGTCTCGACCCAGCTCTGGCGCGACGGCGCGGTGATGCTGGGCAAGCTCAACCTCGACGAGTTCGCCATGGGCTCGTCCAACGAGACCAGCGCCTACGGCAAGGCGATCTCGCCCTGGCGCCGCCAGGGCTCGGACGCGCCGCTGGTGCCCGGCGGCTCGTCCGGCGGCTCGGCGGCGGCGGTGGCAGCCCATCTGTGCCTCGGCGCCACCGCCACCGATACCGGCGGCTCGATCCGTCAGCCGGCGGCCTTCACCGGCACCGTCGGCATCAAGCCGACCTACGGCCGCTGCTCCCGCTGGGGCATCATCGCCTACGCCTCCTCCCTCGATCAGGCCGGCCCGATCGCCCGGACGGTGCAGGATTGCGCGATCCTGCTCGGCTCCATGGCCGGACACGACCCGCGCGACACCACCTCGGTCGACCTGCCGGTGCCGGATTTCGAGGCGGCGATCGCCCGGGGCGTGAAGGGCCTCACCATCGGCATCCCGAAGGAGTACCGGGTCGAGGGCATGCCCGCCGAGATCCAGCGGCTCTGGGACCAGGGCGCGGACTGGCTGCGGGAGGCCGGCGCGACGATCAAGGAGATCTCGCTGCCGCACACGCCATACGCGCTGCCGGCCTACTACATCGTGGCGCCGGCGGAAGCCTCCTCCAACCTCGCCCGCTACGACGGCGTGCGCTACGGCCTGCGGGTTCCCGGCAAGGATATCGCCGGGATGTACGAGAACACCCGCGCCGCCGGCTTCGGCCGCGAGGTGAAGCGGCGCATCATGATCGGCACCTACGTGCTGTCGGCGGGCTACTACGACGCCTACTACGTGCGGGCCCAAAAAATCCGGACGCTGATCAAGCGCGACTTCGAGGCGGCCTACGCCTCCGGGATCGACGCGATCCTCACCCCGGCGACGCCCTCGGCCGCCTTCGGCATCGGCGAGATGGCCTCGGCCGACCCGGTCGAGATGTATCTCAACGACGTGTTCACCGTGACCGTGAACATGGCCGGCCTGCCGGGCATCTCGGTGCCGGCCGGCCTCGACGCGCAGGGGCTGCCGCTGGGCCTTCAGCTTATCGGGCGTCCCTTCGACGAGGAGACGCTGTTCGCCGCCGCGCAGACGATCGAGAACGCGGCCGGGCGGATCAGCCTGCCGAAGGCGTGGTGGGCGTGAACGCGGCACCCGTCGTCCCGGTCTATGCGTTCTCGGTCTGGATCCAGGCCGGGTTCGATCCCCTGCTGATCGCCGTGGCGGTCTTCCTCGGCTGGAAGGCGGACCAGTTCGGCAAGGTGTTCATCGCCGCGATCGCCGCGCTCGCGGTCTCGGTGCTGTTCGCGTGGCTCGTCACGCGGATCGGCCTGCCCTGGCCGGCTCCCGTGGCGGCCGACCTGCCGACGTTCTTTCCGGTGCGGACCGTGTCGGCGTTTCTCTGGGCGGCGCTCGGGTACGTGGCGCGGCGGATGCTGAGGCGCTGAGGCGCCGACCTCCCGTTCCGGCGCGATCCCTGGAGGATCCTTCGAGGCCGCTTCGCGGCACCTCAGGATGAGGTGGTCGGGCGGGATAAGCCGGCTCGGGTGGACGGGCGTTTCGCCAGGAACTGCACCCTATCCCAATCCCCGGCGACCAAGGCTTCCTTCTTGGCCCGGCACCAGCCCTTGATCCGGCGCTCGGCCGCGACCGCATCGGCGATCCGGTCGAACCATTCCGCGTAGACCAGTGTCACCGGGCGACGGTGATAGGTGTAGCCGATACGGGTTCCGGCCTGGTGCTCGGCCAACCGCTTGTCGAGGGATTCCCCGCGGGCTGAGCCGACGTAATAGCTGCCGTCAGCGCACCGCAGCATGTAGACGAACGCAGTCAAGACGGCCTCGGCGCAACGGAAAGGACTTTGACCTTCCCGGATTCGCCACCTCCGCTCAACGGAGATGGGATCCACTCCTCATGCTGAGGTGCGCGCGGCACGCGCGCCTCGAAGCACGCGCGCCGCGTCTCCCACCCGCTACTCAGCCGGCACCGAGTGCCCGTGAGGCGCGGGCGCCGCGTCGGGCGCGGCCTCGGCGTTCTCGCCCGCGGCCACGTCCTTGCGGCGGAACAGACGCATCACCACCACGAAGAACACCGGCACGAAGAACACCGCGAGCACGGTGGCCGAGATCATGCCGCCCATCACGCCGGTGCCGATGGCCTGCTGGCTCTTCGAGGCGGCCCCCGTCGCGATGGCGAGCGGCACCACGCCGAAGATGAAGGCGAGCGAGGTCATCACGATCGGACGGAAGCGCAGGGTCGCCGCCTGGATCGTCGCCTGGACGATGTTGGTGCCGGGCTTCCACAGGTCCTTGGCGAACTCCACGATCAGGATCGCGTTCTTCGCCGACAGGCCGATGATCGTGATGAGCCCGATCTTGAAGTAGACGTCGTTGGGCATGCCGCGCAGGTACACCGCCGCCACCGAGCCGATCACGCCGAGCGGGATGACGAGCAGCACCGAGATCGGGATCGCCCAGCTCTCGTAGAGCGCGGCGAGGCACAGGAACACGATCAGCACCGAGAGGGCGAGGAGCAGCGAGGCCTGGGAGCCCGCCTTCTTCTCCTGCTCGGACTGGCCGGTCCAGGTGTAGCCGAAGCCCTTCGGCATCCGCGTCATCAGCCGCTCCATCTCGGCGATGGCGTCGCCCGAGGTGTAGCCCGGCGCCGGCTCGCCGGTGAGGCGGACCGACTGGTAGCCGTTGAAGCCGACGATCTGGCTCGGCCCCATGCTCCACTTCAGGTCGGCGAAGGAGGACATCGGCACCATGGTGCCCTGGCTGTTCTTCACCGCGTAGTTGAGGATGTCGGCCGCCTGCATGCGCTGCAGCTGCTCCGCCTGCACGTAGACGCGCTGCATCTTGCCGAGGTTCGGGAAGTCGTTGGTGTAGACCGAACCCAGGTTGACCTGGATCGCGTCGTTGATGTCCTCGAACTTCACGCCGAGCGCGGCCGCCTTCTCGCGGTCGATGATGAGCTCGGCCTGGGGCGTCGGCGGAAGGCCCTCGACCTTCACCTTCTGCAGGATCGGGCTCTGCCGGGCCAGCGACAGCAGCTGCGTCTCCGCGGCGGCGAGCGCCGAGTAGCCCTTCTGCGCCCGGTCCTGCAGGCGGAACGAGAAGCCCGCCGCGTTGCCGAGGTTGTCCACCGGCGGCGGCTCCTGGGCGTCGACGACGGCGTCGCGGTAGCCCGCCAGCGCCGCGTTGGTGCCGGCCACGAGGGCGGCGGCCGAATTCGCCGCGTAGCGCTCGGACCAGGGCTTCAGGGTAACGAAGGCCTGGCTCAGGTTCGGTCCCTGGCCCGAGAACGAGAAGCCGTTGAGCGTGGTCACCGTGGCGACGCCCGGTTGGGCCAACAAGTGCTCCTCCACCTTGCGCACGGCCGCTTGCGTCCGGTTGAACGAGGCGCCGGGGGGCGTCTGGATGTCGACGGTGAAGAAGCCCTGGTCCTCGATCGGCAGGAAGCCCTCGGGCAGGCGCAGGAAGGCGAAGGCGGTGCCGGCGACGAGGATCATGTAGATCACCATCACCCGGCCGGACTTCTTGATGCACCACGTCGCCCCGCGTCCGTAGCGGGCGGTCTCGCGATCGACGATCCGGTTGAACCAGCCGAAGAAGCCGCCCTTGGCGTGGCCGTGGCCCTTCTCGACCGGCTTCAGCAGCGTGGCGCAGAGCGCCGGGGTCAGGGTCAGCGCCAGCAGCGCCGAGAAGGCGATCGACGTCACCATCGCGATCGAGAACTGGCGGTAGATGATGCCGACCGAGCCGGGGAAGAACGCCATCGGGATGAACACCGCGACGAGCACCAGCGTGATGCCGATGATGGCGCCGGTGATCTGCTCCATCGCCTTGGCGGTCGCCTCCTTCGGCGGCAGCCCCTCCTCGTTCATGATGCGCTCAACGTTCTCGACGACGACGATCGCGTCGTCCACGAGGATGCCGATGGCGAGCACCATGCCGAACATCGTCAGCACGTTCACCGAGAAGCCGGCGAGCAGCATCACCGTCACGGTGCCGAGCAGGGCGATCGGCACGACGATGGTCGGGATCAGGGTGTAGCGGATGTTCTGCAGGAACAGGAACATCACGATGAAGACCAGCACCACTGCCTCGACGAGGGTCATCATGACCTTCTTGATCGAGGCCTTCACGGCGGGCGTGATGTCGTAGGGGATGTCCCACTTCAGGCCCGGCGGGAAGAACTGCGACAGCTCCTCCATCTTGGCGCGGATGGCGCCCGCGGTCTGCAGCGCGTTGCCGTCGGGGGCGAGCGTCACCGAGATGCCCGCCGCCTCGCCGCCGTTGAGGCGGGTCGAGAACTGGTAGGCGTCGCCGCCGAGTTCGATCCGAGCCACGTCGCGCAGGCGCACGTTCGAGCCGTCGGGGTTGGCCCGCAGCACGATCGCGCCGAAATCGTCCACGGTGCTGAGCTGGCCCTTGACGATGATGGGCGAGAAGACCGCGTGATCGACCGGGCTCGGCTGCGCGCCGACGGCGCCGGAGGCGATCTGGATGTTCTGGTTGCGGATCGCCTCGGTCACGTCGCCGGGCGTCAGCGACAGGCCGCGCAGCTTGTCGGGATCGACCCAGACGCGAAGCGAGCGCTCGGTCGAGTAGAGGGTGGCGCGGCCCACCCCCGGGATGCGGCGGATCTCGTTGATCACGTTGCGCATAAGGAAGTCGCCGAGACCGATCTCGTCCATCTTCCCGTCGGTCGAGACCAGGGTGATGATGTTGAGGGTCGCGGCCGACGCCTCCTCCACGAGGATGCCGTTCTGGCGCACCTCCGCGGGCAGGCGTGCCTCGACGCGCTTGAGGCGGTTCTGCACCTCGACCGAGGCGAGCGCCGGGTCGGTGCCGGGCTCGAAGGTCGCGGTGATGTTGATCGAGCCGAAGGAGTCGGTGGTCGACTCGAAGCTCATGATGTTGGCCGCGCCGTTCAGCTCGTCCTCGATCAGGCGGGTCGTGCCCGTGTAGAGGCTCTCCACCGAGGCGCCGGGGAAGGCGGTCGAGAGGGCGATCGAGGGCGGCGCGATCACCGGGTACTGCGCCACCGGCAGCAGCGGGATCGACAGGGCGCCCCCCAGGATGATGAACAGGGCGACCACCCAGGCGAAGACCGGCCGGTCGATGAAGAAGCGGGCCATTAGGGGCTCGTTGCGTCGTGTCGGGTTCGTGCCGGCGGAGATCAGGTCATCCGCCGGCGGGACGGCATCGGGACGATCAGTCGGCGATCACTCGGCGTACTGAGCGACGGGCTGAGCGGTCGATCCGGTCGCCGCCGCGTCCTTGCCGCCGTTCTCGGTGCCGTCGGTGTCGTGGCTGTCGGTGTCGATCGGCTTGCCCTCGTCGGTGGCGGCCTCCGTCCTCCAGGGGACGGTCTTCACCTGGATGCCCGCGGTGATCTTCTGGAAGCCCTCGACGACGACCTTCTCGCCGCCCTCGAGACCCTCGCGGATCAGCCAGTTGCCGCCCACCACCGGGCCGACCTCGACCGGCTGGAGCATGGCCTTCCCGTCGGGCTTGACCACCCAGACCTCCGGCTTGCCGTCGCTGGTGCGCTGGATCGCCTGCTGCGGCACGGCGATGGCGTCGGCATCGATGCCCTGCTTGATCCGGGCGCGGACATACATGCCGGGGAACAGTTCGTTGTGCGGGTTGGGGAACTGCACCCGCAGCGTCACCTGTCCCGTGCTCGGGTCGGCGGTGACGTCGGAGAAGAGCAGGCGGCCGGCCGAGCCGTAGAGCGAGCCGTCATCCATGATGAGGTGGACGTTGGCGGTGTCGGCGGCGAGCTTGGCGAGTTCGCCCGAGGCGATGTCGCGGCGCAGCTTGTTCAGCTCGCCGACCGACTGGGTGATGTCGACGTAGATCGGGTCGAGCTGCTGGATCGTGGCGAGCACGCCGGTGGCGCCGGACTCGATCAGCGTGCCCTCGGTCAGCAGGGCGCGGCCGATGCGGCCGGAGATCGGCGCGCGCACGTCGGTCCAGGACAGGTTGAGCTTGGCCCGGTCGCGGGCCGCCTTGGCCCCGGCGACCTCGGCCTCGGCCTGCTTCTTGGCGGCGAACGCCGTGTCGTACTGCGCCTGGCTCGCGGTGTTGCGGGCGAGCAGGGTCTCCAGGCGCTCGGCCTGCTGGTTGGCCAGCACCAGGGCGGCCTCCCGGTTGGCCAGCGCCGCCTCGGCGCTCGCGAGCTCCACCTGATAGGGCGCCGGGTCGATCTTGTAGAGGACGTCGCCCTCGTTGACGCTGCTGCCCTGCTCGAACAGGCGCTTGACCACCAGACCCGAGACCCGCGAGCGCACCTCGGCGATGCGCATCGGCGCGACGCGGCCGGGGAGGTCGCGGACATAGGGGATCGGCTGCGGGCGCACGCTGACGACGCTGACCTCCGGCGGCGGCAGCGGAACGGGCGCGGCGGCCTTCTGCTCGTTGCAGGCCGAGACGGCGACGAGGACGGCGCCGACGAGAAGGGAGGCCGGCAGGGTCCAGCGGGAGCGGCTGCGGCCGGTCTTGTCGAGACCGGGCCCGCGACCGGGCGACTGGGGAGACGGCGTCACGATGAGGTTGCTCCTTCGATGCTCTACGGGTCGCATCGGCCTGTGTTTCGCCGGCTGGTTGGCCGTCGTGCCGATGGGCCGGACGCGGGCGGCGATCGTCGCGAGAAGGACGTCGCCCCGCGTCGCGGGGGCGGGCGGAGACCGGGTCGGCCTCGCGCTCCGTTGCAATCACCGGGCCGCCGCGACGATCGGGGAGCGGAGGGCCCTGAATGAGGATGCCGAAAGCATCGGGGATCGGCCGTGCGGGACGGCCAAGCGTGGTCGGACTACATCCTGGGCGCGAAGTTTGGCAATCCGACGACGGCGCCACGCGGCACCGTGCGTTCGCGCACGCGCTTCGGAAGGCCCGTACGACCGGGACAATGCGCCGGTCAGATCCGGGGCGGCCGCTCGTACCGGCCGAGTTCCGCGGCGGTCGGGTTCCGATCGGAAGTCGGGCGCGGGAGGGAGGACGCGTCCGCGCGTTCGGGTCGGGGATGGATCACGCTCACGCGTCCGTGGCTCGCGACCTCGTCGAGTTCGAGCATCACCCGTCCGATCCGTACGCTGGCGAGCGGGTCCGTGTCGGGGCGCTGCTCGAACGTCGCCTCGCCGCGGGACTGGGGGATGCCGCCGAGCGCCGCGCCGTCGGCCGGAAGGCCGATGACGACGAGCAGGCTCAGCAGCCCGACCAGGGCGGACAGGACGATACGTGTCGGAAGGCCGGCATGGGCACGGCCCGGCGCGGCAGGGCGGGGCATGAGCGTCACGGTGACGTTAGTGTGGTGGATGAAACGTTGCCATTCAATCGACTGCGACATTCTGGCCGGCATCCCGGCACGGTCCGCCGGACGTCCCATCCCGCTGACCATGCCGGGATCATCAGGGGATGTGCCGGACGGCACGGAGGCCCGGACGGGGCCGGTGATTTGGCACGGGCGTTGCCGAGATCACACACGCTTGCCTTCCTCTTGCCGCGACCGGCCGCCCAAAACGCGGGATCGGCGCGCCGGACCTCGCGCGCGGCACCCCTTCGAGGAGGACCTCCGTCGTGACGACCCGATCCTTGACGACCCGCCCCCGGCCGCATCGCCTCGCCGCGATGCTCGCCCTCGGCGGCGCCCTCGCGGCCGCCGCGCTCACGCCGGCCCGCGCCAACCCGCTCGACAGCGGGCCGCTCGCCGACTTCATCAACGTCTTCAAGACGCAGGCCATTCCCCGCGAGACGGTGGCCTATGCCGGCAAGGAGAAGCCCGGCACGATCGTGATCTCCACGAGCCAGCGCCGGCTCTACTACGTGCTCGGGCGCGGCGAGGCGATCCGCTACGGTGTCGGCGTCGGGCGCCGCGGCTTCTCGTGGTCGGGGGTGAAGACGATCACCGGCAAGAAGGAATGGCCGGCCTGGCGCCCGCCGTCGCAGATGCTCGCCCGCCGCCCGGACCTCCCGCGCTACATGGCCGGCGGCCAGGACAACCCGCTCGGCGCACGCGCCATGTATCTCGGCTCGTCGCTCTACCGCATCCACGGCTCCAACGAGCCCGAGACGATGGGCGCGGCGGTGTCGTCCGGCTGCATCCGCATGACTAACAAGGACGTGGTCGATCTCTACGACCGGGTGCGCGTCGGGACGAAGGTGATCGTGAAGGATTGAGGGGCGCATGCGGACCTGCGTCGGCAGTACGGCGCGACGCCTTTGGTGATCGAGGGGCGGCAGGCCGATCCGGAGCCTGTCCGTCCTCGCCGCGGCCCGGACCATCATCGCGGCGTGGCGGGTCGGACATGACACCGGCCGCCCGCGACGCGCCTCGGCGAGTTCAGACCGAACGCGTTCTCGGACCCGATCGGAGCCGGAACGGCCTCCGACTGTGAACGGGGGCAAGCCGGGGCGAGGCCAGCCGGTCAACGTTCCTTGCCGAGGGCGTCGAGGGCGGGGCCGAGGCCGCGGAAGGAGAGCGGGATCGTCACCTCCTGCCCGCCTGAATCCTTGAACATCAGCCGGCCCGGCGCCTCCGCGTCGCGCCAGCGCTTCAACGCCTCCTCCTTCACGGGCCCGTCCGCCAGACAGCCGCCGGGCAGGCAGCGTCGCCACGCGAGATCGAGCACGGGAGCCTTGGCCTCCCTCTCGTCGAGCGCGATCCGGACGGTCGAGGGAAAGCTCACCGCCAGCGGCAGGAGGGCGGTGACCCGCAACTCCGCCTCGCCCGGCAATCGCCCGATCGCGACCTGGGCGATCGGCGCGGCCTGTCCCTGCACCTGCATCGCCTCGGAGACCTCGCACAGGCGGGCCGCCTTTTCCGCCGTCCCGACGCGCTGGCAGCGCAGGATCCAGTCGCCGTAGCTCGCCGTGGTGACGCCCGGTTCGGACGGGACCGGCGGCGGGGCGGGCGCCGCGGACGTCTTGCCGCCGGACGGCTGCGCCAGGGCGGGGCCGGGGGGAAGCGCGCCGCCAGCCAGGACGATGCTCGCGACGAGTGCGGCCGAAAGGCGGGGGCGGGCCGCCTTTCGCGGGGCGAACGAGGTCATGCGGTGGTGTCCTGATGGTGGAACTTGGGGGCGATGCGAGCCGCGCCGAGCGGGCGAAGGCGAGGGTTCGGCCCGGTGCCGGATGCGGTGAACCTCGCGGCCCGGGGAGACGACCGTGCGTCGGGATCGGGACAGGACGGCATCGGCGCGGCGACGGTTCGGGATCAGCGGGCGGCCGCCGGAAGGCCGGCCTGCGGCTTCGGCGCGGCGAGGAGTGCAGGCGGTGCCAGGAAGCAGCCGCCCTGCCGGCCGGCGCAGACGAGGGCGGCATCGAAGCGCGGGTCGGCAGCGACGAGCGTCCCATCCGGCGCGGCCACAAGGAGGAGCGGTAATGCGGGGGCGGCCGGGGTGCCGTCGAGGCGGGCGGCGCGCTCGGCGGTGCTGGCGAGGCGGCCGGCGTCGAGGAGGACGGGCGTCGGCTGGGGCTGAGGCTGGGGTTGTCTTGGCAGGACGGTGAGATCCGCGCCGACGAAGCCGAGCCGGTAGTTCGCCGAGGCCGTCAGGCTTCCCTGCGTGATGGCGTACACGCCCGGCGCGCTCTCCGTGTCGGCTGTGGTGGCCAGCGCCCCGGTCAACGTATCGCCCGCGACGAGACCGAGGCCGCCCACCGTGTAAGTCAGGGCCGGATTGGCCGTGCCGGCCGGGCGCGTCTGCGGGTCGGCGAAGACGGTGATCGGCCGCGCCGTGACGGTGAGGTCGGCGCCCCGGTAGGTCAGCGCGTAGTTGGCGGAGGCCGCCAGCGTGCCCTGAACGATGGAGTAGGGGCCGATGCCGCTTCGCAACCCGGCCGAGGTCGCCAGCGCACCGGTCAGGCGGTAGCCGTTGGCGAGGCCGCTTCCGCCGACCGCGTAGGTGAGCGCCGGCTCGGCGTCGCCGTAGAGGCGGGTCTGCGCGTCGGCGGTGACGGTGATCGGCCGGCGGTCGATGGTGTAGGTGCCGGCCTCGCTCGTGCCGATCCGGTAGTTGCCGTTGGTGAGCCGGCCCGCCACCGCGACGGTGTAACGGCCGGCCGGGCTCGCTGCATCGAGGCTGAAGCCGGTCGAAAGGCCGGTGAGCACCGCCACGCCCTGCCCGCCGACGAGGCCCGTGGCCGCGAGGCCGGGATCGACCGGCCGGTCGCCGTAGGTCGAGCGGCCGTCGTGGACGCGGACGCCGACCGTCGCGGGGGTGATGGTGAACGTGCCGGTCGTCGGCAGGCGGTAGTTGGCGGCCTGCCCGTTGCCGCCGGCGACCGACAGGCCGAGGCCGGTCAGGCCCGCGCCGACATCAGTGCCGGCATCCGCGGACGCCGCGGTACCGGCGCCGGCCGCCAGGGTGACGGCCTCGCCGTTGACCCCGCCGACGACCGTGAGCTGCGAGACGGAGAAGGCGGTGGTGCCGTCGTAGGTCTTGCTGCCGGTGACGGTGAGCCCGGCCGGATCGACGATCAGCGCGGTGGCGTTGCCGGCGGCCTGGACGAAGCGGTAGTTGCCCGCCGCGAGCCCGGAACCGGTCACGGCGTAGGCGCCGACGTTGCTGCCGGTGCCCGCCGCGGTGGTGAAGCGGGCCTCGCCGGTGGTGGCGTCGGCCCGCGTGTCGGTGCCGAGGAAGCCGGTGACGGTGCCGCTCAGCACCGGGTTGGCGGCGCCGTAGCTCCGGCGCACCGCGTCGGCGGTGTAGGTGAGGGTGGCCGGGGTGATCGTCACCGCGCCGCTCGCCCCCGCGAGGGTGTAGTTGCCGCTCGACAGGCGCAGGCCGGAGAGGTCGGTGACGGCCTGGAGGCCGACGTCCCGGCCCGCGAGGCCGCCGCGTCCGGAGACGGACACACGATCCCCGTTCACGAGGTTGCCGGGGGTCAACAGCTCGCCGGCGATGTCGGTGCCGGCATCGTAGACGCGGGTTCCGGAGAGCGTCACCGGGCGCGGCGTCACCGTCAGGTCGGCGCCCTCGTAGGTCAGGGCGTAGTTCGCGGAGGCCGCCAGCGAGCCCTGCGTGATCGCGTAGCGGCCGACCGGGCTTCGCGCGTCGGCCGCACTGGCGAGACCGCCGCCGAGGCGGTCGCCGTTGACGAGGCCGAGGCCGCCCACGGTGTAGGTCAGGGCCGGGTCGGCCTCGCCGTAGAGGCGCGTCTGCGCGTCGGCCGTGACCGTGACTGGCCGCGGGGTGACGGCGAGACCGGCGCCGACATAGGTGAGCGCGTAGTTCGGGTTGGCGGCCGCCGTGAGCGAGCCCTGCGTGATCGCGTAGGTCCCGACATCCGAAGCGGCGGTGGCCGCCGTGGCCAGCGTCCCCGACAGGGCCGCGCCCGCTCCCAGCGCGGTGGTGGTGTAGGTCAGGGCGGGGTTGACCTCGCCGTAGACGCGGCTTTTGGCCTCCGCCGTGACGGTGACCGGCCGGGCCGTCACCGCGAGGTCCGCACCCTGATAGGTCAGCGCGTAGTTGGCGGAGGCCGCCAGGTTGCCCTGCGTGATGGCGTAGGGGCCGACGCCGCTCGCGGGGGTGGCAGGGGTGGCGAGGCCGCCCGACAGGCTGTCGCCGTTGACGAGGCCGCGTCCGCCCACGGCGTAGGTCAGGGCCGGATTGGCGTCACCGTACACGCGGGTCTGCGCGTCGGCCGTGATGGTGACTGGCCGTGCCGTCACGAGGAGCGTGCCGGGGACGTAGCTGATCCGGTAGTTGCCGGCGCTGCCGGCACTGAAGCGCGCGCTGCCGGGCGTGAAGCCGTAGCTACCGACGCCGGTGGTGGCGTCGGCCGTTACCGAGGCCACGGCGACCGAGGCGATCGTGTCGCCGTTGACCAGCCCACCGCCTGAGCCCGTGCTGCCGGTCGGCGCGACGAAGGCCGTGGTGGTCGCCGGGTTGGCGTCGCCGTAGACCCGGCTGATCGTGCCGCCGGTGACGATGAGCGGGCGCGGATCGATCGTCAGGTTCGCGCCGACATAGGTGAGCGCGTAGTTCGGGTTGGCCGTTCCCGTCAGCGTGCCTTGGCCGATCGCGTAGCTGCCGACGCCGGTCGTCGCATCCGCCGTCGCGAGAGAACCCGAGAGCGGCGCGCCGGACCCGAGCGAGGTCGCCGTGTAAGTCAGGCTCGGGTTGGGCTCGCCGTAGAGACGGGTCTGCGCGTCCGCCGTGATGGTGACCGGCCGCGCCGTTACCAGGAGCGTGCCGGGGACGTAGCGGATCTGGTAGTTGGCCGCGCTGCCCGTACTGAAAAGCGCGCTGCCGGGCGTGAAGCCGTAGCTGCCGACCCCGCTGGCGGCGTCCGCCGTCGCCGAGGCCACGGCGACCGAGCTGATCGTATCGCCGTTGACGAGCCCACCGCCCGAGCCGGCGCTGCCGGCCGGCGCGGTGAAGGCTGTGGTGGTCACTGGGTTGGCGTCGCCGTAGAGGCGGCTGATCGTGCCGCCGGTGACGATGAGCGGGCGCGGGGTGATCGTCAGGTTCGCGCCGACATAGGTGAGCGCGTAGTTCGGGTTGGCCGTTCCCGTCAGCGTGCCTTGGCCGATCGCGTAGCTGCCGACGCTGGCCGTCGCGTCCGCCGTCGTGAGCGTACCCGAGAGCGGCGCGCCGGACCCGAGCGAGGTCGTCGTGTAGGTCAGGCTCGGGTTGGCGTCGCCGTAGAGGCGGGTCTGTGCGTCGGCCGTCACCGTGACCGGCCGTGGGGTCACACTCAGCGTGCCGGGGGCATAACTGATCTGGTAGTTGGCTGCGCTGCCCGTGCCGAAGAGTGCGCTGCCGGGCGTGAAGCTGTAGCCGCCGACCCCGCTGGTGGCGTCGGCCGTCGCCGAGGCAAGGGCGACTGAGGCGATCGTATCGCCGTTGACCAGCCCGCTGCCCGAGCCCGCGCTGCCGGTCGGCGCGGAGAAGGCCGTGGTGCTCGTCGGGTTGGCGTCGCCGTAGACCCGGCTGATCGTGCCGCCGGTGACGGTCAGCGGGCGCGGCGTGACCGTCAGGGTCGCGCCGACATAGGTGAGCGCATAGTTCGGGTTGGCTGAGGCCGTCAGCGTGCCTTGTGTGATCGGGTAGGGGTCGACGTCGCTGGCCGGACCGGCCGCCGTGGCGAGGCTGCCTGACAGCGCGGCACCAGACCCGAGGGAGGTTGTCGTGTAGGTCAGGCTCGGGTTGGCGTCGCCGTAGAGGCGGCTCTGCGCATCCGCCGTCACGGTGACCGGCCGCGGGGTGACGCTCAGCGTGCCGGGCACGGACAGGATGCGGTAGCTCGTGCCGGCCGGGCTGGTGATCGCGCTGCCCGCGGCGGTCGCGGCGTAGCTGCCGACGTCCGAGGTCGCGGTGGCGCCCGTGGTCAGGCTGCCGGGCGTGGTGACGAAGTCGCCGGGCTGCAATCCGACGTAGGAGGCGATCAGCGGCGGATTGGCGTCGCCGTAGGGGCGGCTCGTCACCGGCGTCACGGCGACGACCTTCGCCGTGCCGTAGAGCTGCGGGTAATAGGCGGTCGAGAGGCCGCCCTGTCCGGCTTGGTTAGGCGGCGCCCAGACGGTGGCGAAGTCGAAGCCCGCGTAGGTGGTGCGGAAGGCCGACAGATCCTGCATCTGCGCCGTGGCTAGGCCGGTGGCGCCGCCCGCGCCGTTCAGGCCGATCCCCGTCCCCAGGCCGCTCGTCTGCGTGTCCCAGAGGGAGGTCGTGACGGTGCCGCCGGCGTTGTTGCCGCCGACGAGGCCGCCCGTGAAATCGCCCCCCGTCACCCGCCCGGTCGCGTAGGTCTGGGCGACGCGGCCGCCGTTCTGCCCGACGAGGCCGCCCGCGCCGCCCGTGACGCCGCTCACGGCTCCGGTGGCGTAGGCTTGGAGGATGTTGCCGGCGCTGCCGTTGGTGCCGACGAGTCCGCCGACATTGGCCTCGCCCGCGACGGCTCCGGAGGCGTAGGCGACCGAGACGGCGCCTAAATTCGCGCCGACGAGGCCGCCGACGCCATTCGAGCCGCCCCCGCCCCTCACCGGCCCCGTGGCGTAGGAGGTGTCGATGCGGCCCGTATTCGCGCCGGCGAGGCCGCCGGTGGAGCTGAACCCGTTCACCGTCCCCGTGGCGTAGGAGGTGTCGATGCGGCCCGCATTCGCCCCGACGAGTCCACCGGCGAACGAGAGGCTCGAGGAGGCGGTGACCGCCGAGGTCGCATAGGCACCGGTGATCGTGCCGTCGTTCTCCCCCGCGAGCGCGCCGACGACCATGGAGCCGGAGATACTGCCGCCGACGAGGCCGAGATTGCTCACGCTGCCGCCCGTGCCGAGGGCACCGAACATCCCGACATAGGAGGCTTGGCCCGGTAGGTTGATGGTCAGGCCTGTGATCGTCTGGCCCGCCCCGTCCAGGCGGCCGGTGAAGGGCGTGGACGAGGAGCCCACCGGCACGAAGCCGCCCAAGCCGAAGACGCCCGCCGAGGCGACCGAGCTGATGGTGGCGGAGGCGTCGATGTCGCGGGTCAGGACGTAGTTGCCGGCGAGGTTCGCGCCCATGAGCTGGAGCTGATGCAGGTTGGAGACCTGGTAGACGCCCCCGACCTGCACCGCCTCCGACCGCAGGATCGGGCGCAGGTCGCCCGCCTGGTACCAGACGGCCGGGTCGAAGCCGGTGTAGTTGCTCAAGCCGCTACGCGCCTGCGCCGAAGTCAGGCCGGTGGTGCCGGTGGACAAGCCGGTGCCCACGCCGCTCGCTTGGCCCGTGCTCTGTGTGTCCCAATAGCTCGTGCCGATCGCGCCGCCGACCTTGGACCCGACGAGGCCGCCCACGGCGGTGGTGCCCGAGACGCTGCCGCTGGCGTAGGATTGGCTCACCGTGCCGACGTTGGACCCGACGAGGCCGCCGACGTAGGTGGAGCCCGAGACGCTGCCGGTGGCGTAGGACTGGCTCACCGTGCCGCCGGCGCTGTTGTACCCGACGAGGCCGCCCACGTAGTAAGAGTTCGAGCCGCCCGAGACGCTGCCGCTGGCATACGACTGGCTCACCGTGCCGCTGTTGTTGAACCCGACGAGGCCGCCCACGGTGGAAGTGCCCGAGACGCTGCCGCTGGCGTAGGACTGGCTCACCGTGCCGCCGTTGTTGAACCCGACGAGGCCGCCCACGTAGAACGTGCCGTGGGCGCTGCCGCCGACGAGGCCGACGTCGCTCACGCTGCCGCCGGGGCCGAGAGAACCGATCAGCCCGACATAGCTCGGCCGGACGATGGTCAGCCCGGTGATCGTATGCCCCGCCCCATTCAGGCTGCCGGTGAAGGGGGCTGAAACGATTCCCACCGGCATGAAGCCGCCCGCGCCGAAGGGGCCGGGCGCGGCGTCGGTGCCGGCGGTGGCGGAGGCGTCGAGGTCGCGGGTCAGGACGTAGGACCCGCCGAGATCCGCGCCCATCAACTGGAGCTGGTTCAGGTTGGAGACCTGGTAGACCCCGCCGACCTGCACCGCTTCCGACCGCAGGATCGGGCGCAGGTCGCCGGCCTGGTACCAGACGGTCAAGAAATCCCAGCCGGCATAGCTCGACGCGTCGCGCGCCTGGGCCGAGGTCAGCCCGGTGGCGCCCGCCGGCGAGCCGTCGCCCACGCCGGTCGCCCGGCCCGTGCTTTGCGTGTCCCAGTAGCTCGTGTCGATCGTGCCGCGGTTGATCCCGACGAGGCCGCCTACGATGGAGGAGCCCGTGACGCGGCCGCTGGCGTAGGACCGGCGCACCGTGCCGCCGCCGTTGGACCCGACGAGGCCGCCGACATAGAACAAGCCGGTGACGCTGCCGGTGGCGTAGGACTCCGTCACCGCGCCGTTGGCGTTGACGTTGAGCCCGACGAGGCCGCCCAAGTAGGCGGAGCCCATGCTGCCCGTGACGCGGCCGCTGGCGTAGGACTGGTTCACCTCGCCGCCATCGTTGGCCCCGACGAGGCCGCCCACGACGAACCCGCCCGTGACGCTGCCGGTGGTGTAGGACTGGCTCACCGTACCGCCGGTGTTGTATCCGACGAGGCTGCCCACGTAGTTCGCGCCCGAGACGCTGCCGCCGACGAGGCCGAGGCCGCTGACCCGACCGCCGCTGCCGAGAAAACCGATCAGCCCGACATTGTCCTGGCCCGGCCGGGCGATGGTCAGCCCGGTGATCGTGCGCCCCGCCCCGTCCAGCGAGCCCGTGAACGGCGCGGAACGGGATCCCACCGGCGCGAACCCCGCGCCGCCGTTCCAGGCCGCCGTGCCGGTGGCGTCGATGTCGGAGGCGAGTTGATAGCGCGCGTCCCGGTACGGCCCCGACGTGCCCATGCCCTGCACGCCGTAGATGTCGGTAAGACGGTACGGGCTGCCGCTCGTCCCCGTCCCGCCCGCCGCCCGCAGGAACGGACCGCCCC
>NZ_JBELQE010000121.1:0-6289 GCF_040270385.1 Methylorubrum podarium
GGCGGGCACCTCCCGCCCCGAAGCGGCGCGCGGCGATCGGAGCGCGCGCGGACGCCCCGGACCGGTGCTTCTCCGAACGGCACACCGTGTCCGGCACCCCACGCGACGCGATCGCTGACAAGCTCACTCTCCGGCAGACGGGCCGAGGCTCCCTACAGGCCCCGGCGGCTCCGAGGCAAATGCGCGGCGCGCCTCGCCGACAGCGATATGCTAGCCGTGTTGCGATTCCCTTGAGCGGACGGTGATCCGCGAGGAGCAGGCTTGGACGCGTCGGGATGGGACGAGACGGGACCGGACGCGGCGCATGCGCGGCTGATCGAGGACAACCTCGTCCTCACCTGCGAGGCCGAGCGCCTCTACCGTGACGGGGGCTTTGCCGGCGACGCCGCCCTGCTCGACCGGCTGCGGGGGCGGGTGAGCCGCAACACCCGCGTGCTCGGCACGGTGTTCCCCGGCTTTCCGGCCCATAGCCCCCCGCCGCCGCAGCTCTTCGGCGGCACGGCCGCCTTCCGGGAGAAGCTCGGCGCGGCGCTCGCCGCCCCGCTCCCGCCCGGACCGCCGACGCTGCTGTGCGAGACCCGCGACGTCCGGCTCTCGGGCAACGCCCTGTTCCTCGTCGAGGACGGCCGGCCGCAGGTGCTGTTCGAGACCTACCGGCCGCAGGAGCGGCACGTCGTGCCCGGCCCCGGCCCCGATTTTCGCCACGTCGACGAGACCGTCGGCGAGGGGGAGGGGCTCGTCTTCCTCCTCAACTCGGCCGGCTCGTTCAATTACGGCCACTGGCTGATCGACGACCTGCCGCGCCTGCGCGCCCTCGACGGGCTGAGCGCGCAGCATCCGGGGGTGCCGGTCACCGTCGCGCTGGTCTCCTACTTCGCGCATATCGACGCGGCGCGGCGGCGCTCGATCGAGCTTTGTCTCGGCCGCGGGCGCGGCGTCTCGATCCGCTTCCTCGACCGGTCCAAGACCTACCACTTCGCCCGCCTGCACCACGCCACGCCGTGCAGCCTGCCGAGTACGGGCAAGTCCCCGCACGCGCTGCGCTCTCTCACCCGGCAGGTGCGCGCGCGGACGCGCCTGCGGCGCGGGTTGTTCGGGTTGAGGGCCTTGGCCGGGCGGGGCCGGCGCCTGTTCGTCGACCGGCATCCGGGACGGGGACGGGGGCTCGCCAACCGCGAGGCCGTGCTCAGCCTGCTGCGCCGCCTCGGCTTCGAACCTTTCGACCCGGAGCTCGCCAGCGTGCGGCAGCAGGCGGTGCGGTTCGCCAGCGCCGAGATCGTCGTCGGCATCGCCGGGGCGGGCATGGCCAACACGGTGTTCTGCGAGCCGGGAACCCCGATCCTCCACCTCGTGCCGGAGGGCTGGGAAGACCCGTTCTATGCCGAGCTCGCCGCTCTCCGCGGCGAGAGCTATCGTGCAGTGTTCGGGCCGCGGGTCGCCCCGGGGCCGGGCTCGGCGGTCCCTCCGGACTGGCCCGCGCACCTGTACGATTTTGCGGTGGAGCCCGCCGAGCTGATGGCCGCGCTCGCCGCGGCCGATCCGGCCCGGTTCAGCGACGCCCGGCGCGCGGGGCCTGCTCCGGACGCTCCGTGACGGAGCCGGTCGTCTCGGAAGCGTTCCACTCGATGCCTCCGGGCGCACCCATCACCGCGTGCGGCGGTTGCGGGGCGGCGTAGCTCTGGCCGCCGAACGGGCTCGCGGTGTAGCCGAGGCTCACCGTCGGCGACGGTGCGGCCGGCTGGGCGACGGCGCCGCCGACCGTGAGGCCGAGCGCGACGAAGGGAGCGGCAAGGGCGGCGGAGCGGGAAAGCCGAGTTGTCATGATCGTAGTTCCTGACAAAAGTCTGCCTGTGCCGGATCGCGGCCCCGAAACCTGTGCGGAGATCCGCGACCCGACACGCAGGAGATGGGTCGCCATGTTGCGACGCAACGTGTGGTGACACACATCGTTGTGCGTCGCAGCGTCGGAGAATCGCTCTGAACAGGGATTCTGGCTTACGGAATTGGGCTTTAGCGTGTCTCGCGAAATCTCCGCGCCGGCGCGGCCGAAAAGAAAACGGGCGGGGTCGGGGGATTGTGAGGCGGTCCTCGGACACGCTCCGACGATCGGGAGGCTGGTTCGGCGCGTGCTCTCGCTGCGGCGCGTCAACAGGTTGCCCCGGTTTAGGCCGACCCGGCTGATGGACCTCCGGATTTTCGATAGTCCCGAGGCGGGCGTCCATTACAAAGGATGAGACGTTGCCGCGAAATTGATAGCTTCGCTTCTGATCTTCCGTAGCTTGCCGGAACGGGCGAAGTCCGCATCTCGCATTCTTCGTCAAGACGGTTGATATCTTGATCTGTATCTTCCAATTCAAACGCGCTTAAAGGTGACAAATGCGCGAATTTATGTCAATTAAATCAGTCATTCTAGTCCTATTCGTATTGTCATTGGCAGTAATCTCTGTGCCTGTGGGAACTGCAGCGCGCGTCCTCATGGGTGAATTGACCGGAACGTATCATCTCGAGGCCGTGTCTTGCGAAGGTCAGGGTGAACAATGCGCGCGACTTGTGCGCTCGCATTGAATTGTTCTGCCTCTTCCTTCGTCCATGAGGAACGCGCAGCCATCACGGCTGTCCGGAAGAGCTGAGGAGTCCCGCTTGGCCAAGCAACCGGGATTCCCTCTGATACGGTTTCGGCTTGAACGCCTCGGTCAGAGCATGGCCTGTCCCCTCCCCCTTGTGGGGAGGGGTTCGGGATGGGGTGGTGCAGACGGCACCGCTGCGCTCGATCCGGCACCACCCCCACCTCCTGCCTCCTCCCCACAAGGGGGAGGAGAGGGGGCGATACCCGAGGTGATCGACCGGAAACCGTATGAGTTGCCACCGACTGCGCGGATCCTGACGAATGAAACTAAGGCGTGGATGGATCCAGCGCCGCACCCGCTCAGGCAGCGAGTTTCTATCTAGCTCGGACAAGGCTTGAAGGGAGAGCCCGACCGCCGTCGGTTCCGGTCACGGCGAGGCGCGGTGCCCGCCCTCAGCCGCGACGCCGGCTAACGCGGGCGGCGCAGCGTCCGTCCCGCCGGCTTGCGCGCGTCCTTGCGGAACACCCCGACCAGCTCGACATGGGCCGACCACGCGAACTGATCGACCGGCGTGACCCGCTCCAGCCGGTAGCCGCCCGCGATCAGGGTCGCGGCGTCGCGGGTGAAGGTGCCGGGGTCGCAGGCGACGCCGACGACGAGGGGGACCTTCGACTCCGCGATCCGGCGCACCTGCGCCTCGGCCCCGGCGCGGGGCGGGTCGAACACCACCGCGTCGAGGGCGTCGAGTTCCGGCCCGAGCAGCGGCCGGCGGAACAGGTCGCGGGCCTCCGCCGTGATCCGGGCGAAGCCGGCGCCGGCCCGGTAGGCGCGGGTGAGGGCGGTGATCGCCGCGGCCTCGCCCTCGACCGCGTGGACCTCGCGGCCCCCGGCGGCGAGCGTCAGGGCGAAGGGGCCGCTGCCGCAGAACAGGTCGGCGACCCGCCGCACCCTGGCCTTTCCCTCGTCCATCGCCTCCAGCACCAGGGCGGTCAGCGCCGCCTCTCCGGCCTGGGTCGCCTGGAGGAAGCCGCCGGACGGCGGCACGCGCCGGGCCGGGCCCTCGCCGACGGCGGGCGGGCGGCGCTCGACCACGACGTCGCCGTGGAGCGAGAGCCGGGCGAGGTCGAGTTCGCCGGCGAGCCGGGTGAGGACGCCGCGCACGCCCTCGCTCACCGGCCCGTGGCCGCGGATGTCGATGTCGAGGCCGGTCGCCGTGGCGGTGGCGGCGACGTCCAGCGGTTTGCGGCCGTGCCCGAGCGGCGCGGCCAGCGCCTCCGCCACCGCGGGCGCCCGGTGCAGGCCCGGCACGGTGATCGGGCAATGCTCGATCGCCACCAGCGCGTGGCTGCGCGCTTCCATCAGCCCGGCCTCCGCCCGGCCCTCGATCTCGCGCACGTGCAGGGTGATCCGCCGCCGTCCGGTGCCGCGGGCGTCCACGAGCGGCCTCAGCTCGGTCTCGATGCGGGCCTGCGCCAGCGCGCCGCCGACGATGCCGCGCTTCCACGCGGCGTAGGGGTCCGGCGCGAGGTGCTGCACGGCGCAGCCGCCGCAGGCGGAGAAGTAGGGGCAGAACGGCGCGATCCGCTCCGGCGACGCCTCCTCCACCGCGACCAGCGTGCCGATCCGGTCGCCGCGGTGCACCCGCACGCGCTCGCCGGGGAGCGCACCGGGCACCGGCAGCCCGTCCTCGCTGAGGCCGTCGCCGCGTGCGCCGAGCCGGGCGATGGTCAGGATTTCTTCGGGCAGGTTGTCTCGGGCGACGTCGGACATATCAACCATCATGCGGGGCACGCCTGAGCGGAACGCTCGGCGGCGACCAGGAACTCGCGGTTGCCGTCTCCGCCCTCGATGGGGGAGGGGATCGGCCCCGACACGGTGAAGCCGAGGCCGACGAGCACGGCGCGCACGCTCTCGCACACCTCCGCATGGACCTCCGGATCGCGCACGAGGCCGCCGCGCCCGACCCGCTCGCGGCCGGCCTCGAATTGCGGCTTGATCAGCGCGGCGAGGGTCGCCTCGTCGGCGAGCTGCGCGGCCACCGCCGGCAGGACCAGCCGCAGGCCGATGAAGCTCACGTCGATGGTCGCAAGACGCGGCGCGGGCCGGATCGCAGCCGGGGCGAGGGCGCGGATATCGGTGCCCTCCAGGCTGGTCACCCGCGGGTCGGCGCGCAAGCGCAGGTCGAGCTGGTCGCGGCCGACATCGACGGCGTGGACATGGGCGGCCCCGCGCCGCAGCAGCACGTCGGTGAAGCCGCCGGTCGAGGCGCCGACATCGAGGCAGGGCAGGCCGGCGGGGTCGAGGCCGAAGGCGTCGAGCGCCGCGGCCAGCTTGAGACCGCCGCGGGAGACGTAGGGGTGGGGCGCCGAGGCCTCGATCCGCGCGCCCGCGCCGATGAGGTCCGAGGGGCGCGCGACGAGGCCGCCGTCGGCGTGGACGAGGCCGGCCTCGATCGCCGCCCGCGCCTGCGCCCGGCTGCGGAAATGCCCGTGCTCGACCAGGAACCGGTCGGCCCGCACCCGCTCGCCCGTCATCGGATCTCCCTTCCGGAACACGTCCGGCCGCGTCTTGGCCACGCGTTCTGGCCCGTCGTCCTGACCCGCCGTCCTCAGCAGACGACGCTCTCGCAATCGAGACGGATCGGTCCGTCCCCTGTCGAAACGCGCCGCGTCGCGTTACCTAGAGCATCGCCTGAGACGGTGCGTGCCGGCTTGTCCGAACCGGGCGATGCGACATCCACCGGCCGCGGTAGCCCGGATTCCGCACCGCCTCAAGCGGCGGCGCGGTGCCGGGCGGGACCGCCGGGACGCAACGGAGCGAGTCAGTTCATGAGAGGTGCCATCATGCGAGGGGCCACGATGCCTGCGATTCGACGCCTTCCTCTGGCCGTCCCCCTAGCCATCCCCTTGGCCATCCCCTTGGCCGCGGCCCTGCTCGCGGGCCTCGCCGGATCCGCCCTCGCGCAGGATGCGAAGGAGGCCCCCAAGGAGCCGCCCCCCGCCAAGACCGAGGCCGCGAGCGCACCGCAGACCTACGAGAGCGGGATCACCAACGGCAAGGGTGAGACCATCGGCAAGATCATGATCCGCGACGGAGCGAACTCCCTGGTGATGCGGCTGACGATCCAGCCCGGCGGCCTGCCTCCGGGCTGGCACGGCATCCATTTCCACGCCGTCGGCGACTGCTCGGACACCGAGAAGTTCGAGAAGTCGAAGGCCCACGTGAACCACGACCAGAGCAAGCACGGCCTGCTCAACCCCGACGGCCCGGACGAGGGCGACCTGCCCAACGTCTACGCCAACGCCGACGGCTCGGTGAACGCGGAAGTGTCGAGCGAGACCCCGCTGACCGGCGAGGGCGGCCTGCGCGACGGCGACGGCTCGGCGCTGATCATCCACGCCAACGAGGACGACCACACCAGCCAGCCGATCGGCGGCGCGGGCCCGCGGATCGGCTGCGCGGTGATCAAGTAGCTGGCCGCGGAAGCCCTCTCCCCTCTGCGGGAGAGGGTTCTTTGCGACGCTACCGCTTCAGGCTCACCACGCTGCCCTCGCGCTGCGCCGCCTTCTCCGGCAGGGCGGCGCGGACGGCCTTGAGGATGCCCTCGGCATCGAGACCGGCCTCGGCGTACATCTTCTCCGGCTTGTCGTGGTCCTGGTAGACATCGGGAAGCGTCAGCGTGCGAACCCGGACGCGGCCTGCATCCAGAACGCCGCGCTCCG
>NZ_JBELQE010000122.1:0-29079 GCF_040270385.1 Methylorubrum podarium
CCGGCGCCGCGGCGGGCAGCAGCGGCTCGGGCAGGTTCGCCCCGGTCGGGGCCTGTTCCGGCGCGTCGTAGATCGGCGAGGTCCCGTCGAGCACGGGAGCCGCGGCCGGGCGCGCGTCGGCGGTGAGCGCGTAGCGCGCGGCGCGCACCGGCTCGGAGAGGCCCCACCAGATGAATTGCAGCGTGCCGGCGAGGATGTCCTTGTGGCGCCGACGGCGCATCTGGAAGCGGCGCATCGCCTCCGCGTCGCCGTACATCAGGCCGGCCAGGGCCACGTAGTCCTGCGGGCGCAGGCGGCCGAAGCTCAGGCGGGCGAAGGCCTCGTCCTTGGCGCGCTCGATCCCCTCCAGGGTGACCGGTAGGGCGCCGGCCGGGCGCGCGCCCGCCACCGGCACGACGGTGAGCGCGCCGGTCAGCGCGCGGTGTCCGACCCCCGCCGGCAGCAGGGCGGCGGGCAGGCGCACGGTGCAGGCCTCCGCCGAGACGCGCTCGATCGCGACGTCGATCGCCCGGCCCCCCAGCGTGATCTGGCCGCGCCGGTCGATGGCGAGGGAGGGCGTGCGCTCCAGCTGGCGGCGCTCGGCGCAGACCCCGAGCGCCGCGCCCGCGGTCAGCAGGTTGAAGAAGTTCCACAGGCCGACCACCAGCATCAGGTTGGTCACGCCCGGCTCGAACAGGTAGCGCCACGTCGCCACCGCGCAGCCCGCCGCGAGCAGCAAGTAGACGGCGAAGAAGGGAAGCGAGGCCGACGAGAGATGGTTGTGGTCGAGGCTGACGCCCTTGTCGGTGACGTTGAAGGTGGGCTTGCGCGGCGACCAGATCACCGAGACGATCGCCTTCGACAGGTAGAGGCCTTGAACGTACTCGTAGAGCTCCGAGACGAAGGGCCAGCGGAACTTGCCGTAGACGTAGTTCTGCATCATCAGGTTGATGACGATGTAGGTCGCCGTGTAGGCGATCGACTCATCGACGCTGGCGACGAAGATCTTCAGGTCGAAGAAGATGTGCAGCAGCGGCGCGAACATGAAGATCAGCCGCGGCACCGGGAAGAACCAGAACGTCATGCTGGAGAGGTAGGCGATCTTCTGGATCGGCTTGAGCCCCCGCTGCAGCGCGGGGTTCTTCAGGAGCAGGATCTGGAACATGCCCTGGCACCAGCGTGAGCGCTGGCCGATGAAGGCCGTGAGCGTCTCGGGCTGGAGGCCGGCGATCAGGGGCTTGTCGACGTAGGCGCTGGTCCAGCCGCGGGAATGCAGCTCGAACGCCGTCTCGCAATCCTCGGTGATGGTGATGCCCGAGAACCCGCCGGCCTCGTCGAGGGCGGTGCGGCGCAGCAGGGCGGCGGAGCCGCAGAAGAACGAGCCGTTCCACTTGTCGAGCCCGCGCTGGGTCACCGCGTAGAACATCTCGTTCTCCGACGGCATCCGCTCGAAGGTCTTCAGGTTGCGCTCGATCGGATCGGGATTGAGGAAGGCGTGCGGGGTCTGGACGAGGAAGAGCTTCGGGTCCTGCGCGAAGTAGCCGATGGTCTCGCTCAGGAAGGAGCGGAACGGGACGTGGTCGGCATCGAGCACGACGACGATCTCGCCGGTGGCGAAGGCCAGCCCGTTGTTGAGGTTGCCCGCCTTGGCGTGCTCGTTGCGGGCGCGGGTGAGGTAGCGGCAGCCGAGCTGCTCGGCGAGGGCGGTCAGGTCGCGCCGCCGCTCGCGCGCGGCCCGCGCCTTCTCGGGGTTCGGGTCGGCGCATTTCTGGTCCGACCCGCCGTCGTCGAGGAGCCAGACGGTGAGCTTGTCGGGCGGGTAGTTGATCTGGCGCGCGGCGGCCAGCGTCATCGCCAGGATGGCGGCGTCCTCGTTGTAGCTCGGCACGAAGACGTCGACGGTGGGCAGGTCGGCCGCGCGCGCCGCCGGGGGCGGCGGCCGCCTGAGCGGGTCGGCGTTGATGATCAGGCTGACGAACAGAATGAAGACGCAGTACAATTCGCCCAGCAGCAGCAGCAGGCCGAAGCCGAAGCTGACCGGATCGCCCGGCGAGGGCAGCGTGTCGGTGACCCGCCACAGGATGTAGCGGAGCACCACGAGGCTCCCGAGCGCCAGGAAGACGAAGCGGGTGCGCGGCCCGTCGAGGAACAGCCACAGCACGATCATCGCCGCCATGGCGGCCAGGCTCATGGCGAGCTGGTTCTGTGTCCCGACGGGCTGGCTCAGCAGGATGAGGCCGGCAACCGTCGTTCCCATCCACGCCAGCCACCGCAGCGCACGTATCACACTCGCCACCCCTGCGTTGTGGACGGGTCCACCATGGAAATGCGACGATTTCCGGATGCGTTCACGAGTCGGCCGCCCCACTCTGCGAATAGGGTTGATTTTGCGCTCGAGGGCGTCGCGTCATCCGTAGAAAAATATGCCGGCGGGCGAAAGGACCTTTGCGCCCGCAAATTGCAATACGGAGGAATGTCTTCCTGATGCGGAGATCAAGTCTCGCCGGGACCGGCAGTACTTCGCGCTCACACGGAGGGGCAAGGCGGCGGATTGTCCGGAGCCGTTCGAAGCGTGATCCGGCTCTCAGAAATTCGCCCGCGCCTCGATGCTCGAATAATAGCCCGTCCCCTGTACCCGATCCCGCACGTAGCCGACCGCGAGCGACATCTGGACGGGGCCGAAGCTCAGGCCCGACAGGTGGGCGCCGACGCGGTACTGGCGGAAGAAGTCGTCGCCGAGGAACAGGGCCTCCGGGCCGATATAGACGCCGTCGGCGACCATGTAGCCGACGCGGAAGCGGGAGTAGTAGGCGTTGAACTTGGTCGAGTAGGAGCCGTAGGCCGAGACCATGGTCCGGTCGGTCGGCGTCGCGTAGAAGTTTCCGGCGACCTTCAGGCCGACGCCGGTGCCGACGACCGGGTTTCCGGGGTCGGGGATCGAGAGCTGGTTGCTGCGGACGTTGAAGCCGACATAGCCGGCGAGCGCCGCGTCCCGCCAGATCCACTCGTAGCCGGCGAGCAGCGAGCCCTCCTGCTGATAGCCGGTGACCCGCGCGCCGACGGCCTGCCCCGGATAGGCGTAGGTGCCGGCGACGCCCTCGACGCGCACGCGGGCGCCGCTCACCGTCGGCGGGCTGCCGAGCGCCGTCGTGACGGTGACGGAGCCGAAGGCCGAGGAGTTGGAGGTGATGCTGGTCGAACCGTCGACGGCCACCGCCCAGCTGTCGTCCACCGCCTGGGCCTGCGCGCCGGTGTACCAGTCGACGCTGGCCGCCGCGGGGGCCGGGGCGGGCAGGTCGGCGGCACGGGCCGGGGCGGCGAACACGGCCGCGAGGCCGCAGGCGAGAACACAGATGATCCCGGGAGTCCGTTGATGGTTGCGAGAAACCACAGCCATTCGATCCTCGGATACGCACACGCTACGCACCGATTTATCGGGGTCCAGGGTTAACAGGAGCCTCCCGAAAACGGAAAAAGCCTAGTTCATCTCGGCTGACATCTTGTCATGCGGCCTTCGCTCGCGATGACGGAGTGGGGAAGACCCCGGCGCGATCAACCGGAAGACCGCAACCGGCGTTCACGATGCCGCCCGGTCTCAGGCCGCCCGGACCTGCGGGGCCGCCGCGCTCAGCACCGCCGCGAGGTCGTCGGGCCGGAACGGCTTGTCGAGCTGCAGGAATTGCCGCGCCGCCGCCGGCAGGTGCCCGTGGGGGCTCGCCAGGATGATGCGGATGTCGGGATAGCGCTCGACCACCGTCGCGGCGAGCTGCAGGCCGGTCATCACCGGCATCGACTGGTCGGCCACCATGGCGTCGTAGGCCGCGCTCTCGCACAGGAGGGCCAGCGCGTGCTCGCCCGAGGCCGCCTGGACCACCTCGTGGCCGAGAGCGGCCAGCGCCTCGGCCACGCTCGCCCGGACGAGGCTGTCGCTCTCGACGAGGAGGACGCGGAGCGCGGGCTGCCACAGGGGCGGCTCCGCCGGCCGCCGCCCGCTGGCCTTCAGCCAGATCTCGGCGACGAAGGCGTCCTCGCCGGTGCCATCCGAGACGAGGCGCCAGCCAGCCTCGATCCCGGCGAGGAGCCGGGCCACGGTCTCCAGCGATTCGGGGCGCGCGGGACGCGCCGGCCGGCCGACCTCGTGCTGCCCGCTGGCGACGAGGAGGCGCACATGGAGGCCGGCCGACAGGCCGGACCCGGTCTCCGCCGCGCCCTCATCCTCGACGGCGCCGACCGCGAAGCCGCGAAGCCCGTGATCGCGGAAATGGAAGGCGAGGTTGAGCAGGACCACTTCGAGGATGCGCTCGGCGCAGCGCACCCGCGGCAGGTCGCCGGGGACGCGGTTGATGACCGGCACGTCGCGCAGCACGTTGGCCCCCATGAAGGCGAGCGCCGCCTCGACCGTCGTGCCGAGGTCGCACTCGGCGATTCCCTCGTCCTCGCCGCGCACGAGGCTGAGCATCCGCCGGGTGAGCGCCGCCCCGCGCTCGGCGCCCGAGAGCGCCGTGTCGACGAGGCGCGCCGGCTCCGGCGCCAGGCCGTGGCGGCGGCGCAGGGTGCCGAGATTGGCGGACACGACCGTCAGCACGTCGTTGAAATCGTGGACGATGCCGTCGGTCACGCGGCGCAGGACGACGTCGCGCCGCCGCTCGTTCAGCCCCTCGGGCGTCTCCGCGCCGCCGTCGCCGATCGCCCGGCTCAGGGCGTGGATGCGGCGGCCGTCCCCCGCCTCGCGCAGGAAGCGCACCAGCACCCGCCGCTCCGCCTCGGGAACGGGCTCGGCGGCGTCGGCGCGGGCGCGCAGCACCACGTCGTGCGGACCGTCCGCCCGGCGCGCCGCGTCGAGGGTGAGGTTGAGGAGGGCGTAGTCCTCCGGCTCGAACCACGCGGCGAGATCGGACAGGTCGGTGGCGTGGTCGGAGGCCGTCACCGTCCCGGCGCTGTCGGCATCCGACCAGACGACCCGGCGCGTCTCCGGGTCGATCTCCCAGCAGGTCCAGCCGGACATCGCCTCGAAGGTCTGGAGCCGGCCCTTGATCCGGTCGAGGCCGGTCCCCGCCAGCGCCAGGGCCGTCCCGGTGCTCCGGGAGCGGCCGGCGACCGCCTCGCTCAGCGCCGCGATCTCGCGCACCGGCGACGCGGCGGCCTCCTCCGGCCCGGCCTCGCCCGCGGCGAGGCGCTGCAGCGGCTGCGCGGCCCGCCCGCCCAGGGCGTAGCCGAGCGCGGCGGCGGCCCCCACCACGGCGAGCGCCAGCGCCAGCACGCGCCCGTCCGGGAGCGCACCCCTCGCCGCACCCGGCGGCGCGGCGGCGGTCACCACCCAGCCGGGCGAGCCGAGTTCGCGCCCGCCCTGAACCGGCACCGAGGCCGAGCGGTGCTCGCCCCAGGGCGCGGAGGCGGTGCCCGCGAGCACCCGCCCGTCGGCGCCTCTCACCGTGAAGGTGACCGTGTCGGGCAGATCGAGCGCCCGGCGCAGGCGCGGGCCGATCTCGAGGAAGGCGGGGCCGGCGCGAAGCTGGATCCGGTCGGCCCGGCCCGGCATCCCGAGGGACAGGATGACGTCGAAGGGCGCCGTCTCGTCGCCGTCGTTGGTGGCGATGACGATCTCGGCGTTGCGCGCCCGCGCGAACCAGGGCTGGCGGGCGACGCTGCCGCCGATCCGCCGCGGATCGGCGGCGGCCCGCACGCTCCCGTCCGGACCGATCAGGGCGGCATCCCCGTAGCGCGGGTTGAGCGCGAGCCAGTCCCGCAACAGGGCCGCGCGCTCGGCCTCGCCCAGGTCCGGATCGCCGGGACGCAGCAGCAGCGCGAGGGTCCGCGCATCCGCGACGCCGCCGTGCAGCTCCGCATCGACCGCCTCGGCGAAGGCCCGCGCGCCCGTCGCCGCGGCCCGCTGCGCCCCGTCCGCGGCCGGGCCGGCGCCGATCAGGGCGCTCCCGATCCAGGCGAGCAGAAGCGCCGCCGCCGCGATCAGGGCGAGCTGGGCCGCGTTCAGCACCTTGAGCGAGATCCGGATGGAATCCAGCATACGGGGGCTCCGCCGGCCCAGCCGGCCGGCCGCAGGGGACCGGGATTGGCATGCCTGCCCTATAGGGGAGGGCGGTTTACGCTTAAGGGCCGGTTAACGCGGGCCGCATTCGCCGCCGCCCGCCGAGGCGCTCCGTCGGGCGGACCGCGCCGCGCGCGGCTCCGCGCGCGAAAAAAGCGTCCGCTCGGCCGGCCGTGCCCCGAATCGGGCGACGCCCCGGCCGAGCCCGTTCCGAGGGATTTGTGGGTTTTGTGGCATGGCCCTTGCCAGAAGGCTCGCGCCGGCCGTGAGAACCGGTGACGGCGAGCACGCGAGTCCCCGCTCAAGCCCCCGCGCGGACGATCCGCGTGAGCGATTCCAACGGGACGGAATCGGCCTCGCCGTCTTCAAAGTTGCGGAGCGCGAGATCGAGATGAACGCATTGGCCCTTTCCGTCACCCCCGAGGCGACCGAGGACGCCCTGGCGGCGCAGTTGATCGAGATGACGGTCGAGGATTGCCAGCGCGCCTTTGCCGAGGGCCGCGTCACCGCCGAGGCGCTGGCGGCGGCCTTCCTGGCACGGATCGAGACCTACAACCCGCGCTACAAGGCGCTGATCGTGATGAATCCGCGGGCACTCGACGACGCCCGCGCCATCGATGCCCGCCGCGCCGCGGGCGAGGAACTGGGGCCGCTCGCCGGGGTGCCGGTCGTCATCAAGGACACGATGGACATGGCCGGCCTGCCGAGCACCGGCGGCTGGCACTTCCTCAGCGCCGAGGCCGGCGGCGTCGACCTGATCCCGGCGACCGACGCGCCGGTGACGGCGCGGATGCGCGCGGCCGGCTGCGTCATCCTCGGCAAGACCAACGTGCCGGTGCTGAGCCATACCGGCAGCCACGCCAACGACAGCTGGGCCGGCCCCACCCTCAACCCGGCGGCGCCCGACCGCATCCCCGGCGGGTCGAGCGCCGGCACCGCCACGGCGGTGGCCGCGAGCCTCGCCGTGCTGGGGCTCGCCGAGGAGACCGGCGGCTCGATCCAGAACCCGGCCTCGGCGCAGGGCCTGGTCGGCATCAAGCCGAGCTTCGGCCTCGTGCCGAATGCCGGCGTGATGCCGCTCGCCGGCAGCACCCGCGACGTGGTCGGGCCGATCGCCCGCTGCGTGCGCGACGCCGCGCTCACCCTCGACGCGCTCGCCGGCTACACCGCCGCCGACCCCAAGACCGTGGCCGGCATCGGCAAGCGCCCGGCCGGAGGCTACGCGGCGGGCCTCGACGCGGGCGCGCTGGCGGGCAAGCGCCTCGGCCTCTACGGACCCGGCTGGCGCGACCTGCCGCTCTCGGAGGAGGCCACCGCCCTCTACGCCCGCGCGCAAGCCGAGCTCGAAGCGGCCGGCGCCACCGTGGTGGCCGATCCCTTCTCCGGCACGGGCTTCGCCTCCATCGCCGAGCCGACGCCGGGCCTCGTCTACTTCGACGCCCGCGGCTTCGAATCCGCGCCCTACGACCTCCAGCTCTACCTGGAACGGATGGGGCCGGACGTGGCGCTCCGCAGCTTCGCCGCGTTCAGTGAGGCCACCAAGGCCGAGGACGCCTTCGCGCCCGGCGGCGTGCTGCACCCGATCACCAACCTGCGCGGGCTCGCCGCCTGCCTCGCCGACCCGGCGAGCCCGCCCGACCTCTCGGACTTCCTCGCCGCCCGCGAGGCCTATCTCGCCCTGTTCGATCGGGTGATGGCGGCGCACGAACTCGACGCCCTGGTCTTCCCGCAGATGCGGGCGGAGCTGCCGCCGCTGCACGGGCCGGGCACGCTGCTGGAGACCACGGTCTGCGAGATCAACATCGCCGGCCTGCCGGGGGTGACGCTGCCGGCGGGCGCCTACGCCTCCGGCTCGCCGTTCAACCTGATCTTCGTCGGCCGGATGTGGAGCGAGGGCGACCTCCTCGCCTACGCCTACGCCTACGAGCAGGCGACGCATCACCGCCGCGCCCCGGCCCTCGACGCCTGATCCCTCGCCATCGGAACGAGAGCCCGCCCGGCCCTTGCCGGGCGGGCTTTCAGTGGAGGGCGTGCATGGGGTGGTTCTCGCGCCCTGTGCACGTCTTGGAAATTGTACGCGACCGGTCCGTGTCCGCGGCGCTATCCTGAGCGCAAAGGGGACAGGGCCGGGATGCTGACCGATCATCGCCACGAGGAGATCCTCTCGCAGCTCGCGCAGACCGGGCGCGTCGGCGTCACCAGCATCGCCGCCGCCCTGGCGGTCTCCGACGAGACGATCCGGCGCGACCTGAAGATGCTGGAGGAGCGCGGGCTGCTGCGGCGCATCCACGGCGGCGCGGTTCGGCCGCGCCTCGATCAGGAGCGGCCGCTCACCGAGCGCAGCGGGCTCAACAGCCGCGAGAAGGGCCGCGTCGCCGCGCTGGCCGAGGGTCTGGTCGAGGACGGCATGTCGATCTTCATCGACACCGGAACCACCACGCTGGCGCTGGCCCGGCGGCTCACCACCCGCAAGCTCACGGTGACGACGAATTCGATCGACCTCGCGCTGCTGCTCGCCGACAGCCCGGCGCGGGTGAACCTGACGCCGGGCCGGCTGCGGCCGAACGACAACGCGCTGGTCGGCTACGACACCGTCGACTACGCGAGGCGCCACTTCTTCGACCTCGCGATCATGGGCATCGCCGCCTGCGACCTCGCCCAGGGCTGGATGGACTACGAGGAGCACGAATCCGTCCTGCGGCGGGCGCTGCGGGGCCAGACGCGGCGGGCGGTGCTGCTGGCCGATTCCCGCAAGTTCGGGCGCCAGGCCAACCTCCAGACCTTCGACCTCGCCGCGCCGCTCACCGTGGTGACCGACCGGCCGCCGCCCGAGCCCTTCGCCGACCGCCTCAGGCGGCACGACATCGATCTGATCTGCGGCTGAGGGCCATTTCGTCTGAGGTGTTCTGGCACGCTCCCCGCCCCTCATGCTGAGGCGCCGAGCGGCAGCTCGGCCTCGAAGCACGCCCGAACGGTCGATTCCAGGGCACCGGTCTGTCGGGAGAGGCGTCGCGGCGTGCTTCGAGGCTCGCGTGCCGCGAGCGCCTCAGCATGAGGATCGTGGTGATCGCCGGAACGGATCGGTCACACCGGCTCCGAGACCGGTCACGACGCCTCACGGGGTCGGCAGCGTCGGCGTGACCTCAGGCGGGGTTTCGCGCACGGCGCGCAACTCGTACCAGAGGGCGTTGAGCACGCCGACCGCGGCGGCCAGTCCGAGGCCGAGGATCCAGGCGAAATACCACATCGTCGCGATTCCCGAGGCGAGAGGAGGCCCCAGCGGCGCCGGGGCCGGGAGCGTCAGTAGGCGGCCGAGCCGGGGGCGGTGACGTCGCGGTCCGAGACCTTGCCCCACAGCACCCGGTAGACCCAGGCGGTGTAGGCGAGGATGATCGGCAGGAAGATCACCGTCGCGATCAGCATGTTGCGCAGGGTCGCCCGGCTGGAGGAGGCGTCGAACACGGTGAGCGCGTGGCCCGGATGCGTGCTCGAGGGCAGGATCACGGGGAACATCGACAGGCCGACGGTGGCGATGATGCAGGCGATGCCGAGGCTGGAGGCCAGGAAGGTCAGCCCCTCGTGCCGGGCGCGGAAGCCCAGAGCCGCGAGCAGCGGGCCGAGGATGCCGAGGAGCGGTACCAGGGCGAGCGCCGGAGAGGCCCGGAAGTTGGCGAGCCACGCGCCCGCATCCGCCACGACCTCCTTGGTCAGCGGGTTGGACGGGCCGTCGCCGGGCAGCGGCGTCACCACCCGGTAGCCGCCGAAGGCCCCGGCCCAGACGAGGAGGCCGCCGAGGGCGAACAGGGCGGCGGTGGCGAGCGCTGCCTTCAGCCCGATGGCGCGGGCGCGCTCGGCGACGGGTCCCTCGGCCTTGAAGGCGAGCCACGCCGCGCCGTGCGCCACCAGCATCGCCAGGGAGACGAGGCCGCAGAGCAGCGCCAGCGGGTTGAGCAGGCCCAGCAGGCCGCCGCCGTAGATCGGGCGAAGGTCGCCGGTGAAGTGGAAGGGCACGCCCTGGAGCACGTTGCCGACGGCGACGCCGAAGATCAGGGCCGGCACCGCGCCGCCGACGAACAGCGCCCAGTCCCAGCGCGCGCGCCAGGCCGCGCCCTCCCGCTTGGAGCGGTACTTGAACGCCACCGGCCGCAGGATCAGGGCGAGCAGCACCAGGAACATGGCGAGGTAGAAGCCGGAGAAGCTCAGCGCGTAGAGCGCCGGCCACGCGGCGAAGATCGCGCCGCCGCCGAGCACCAGCCAGACCTGGTTGCCTTCCCAGGTGGCGGAGACGGTGTGGATCGCGACCCGCCGCTCGACGTCGGTGCAGCCGACGAAGGGCAGCAGGGCGCCGACGCCGAGATCGAAGCCGTCGGTGAGGGCGAAGCCGATCAGCAGCACGCCGAGCAGCACCCACCAGATCAGGCGGAGACTTTCGTAGTCCGAGAGAAGGGCGAGCATGGACAGGAACTCCTCGGGGGAGGGGCCGGCGCGACGGCGAGGGCCGCCGGCGCCGGAGGGAGAGGGGAGGGCTACTCGGCGGCGACGAGGCCGGCATCGGTCCGGCGCCCGCCGGGGAAGAGGGCGGCCGGGTCCTCGGCGAGCGTCTCGGGTCCCTTGGCGATGGCCCGCAGCATCAGCTGCACCTCGATCACCGCGAGCACGCCGTAGACCAGGGTGAAGCCGACGATGGTGGTGACGAGCGAGGCCACCCCGAGTTCGGAGGTCGCGAGCGCCGTCGGCAGCACGCCCTCGATGATCCAGGGCTGGCGGCCGAACTCGGCGACGAACCAGCCGAACTCGATCGCGATCCAGGGCAGCGGCAGGGCCAGCAGCGCGGCCCGGAACAGCCAGCGCGGCGCCTCGGCCTCGCGGGCCGTGTACCAGAGCGCGGCCCCGAACAGGGCGATCAGGAGGAAGCCGCAGGCCACCATCGCCCGGAAGGTGAAGAACAGCGAGGGCACGTGCGGCACGGTGGACCACGCCGCCCGGTCGATATCCGCGTCGGTCGCCTTCAGCGGGTCGCCGATCAGCGGCTTGAGGAGCTGCGCGTAGCCGAGATCCTGCTGCGTCCGGGCGAACTCTTCGCGGGCCGCCGCATCCGTGCGGTCGGCCTTGATCCGCTCCAGCGCGGCGTAGGCGACGAGGCCGTTGCGGATCCGGTCCTTGGCATGCGCGACGAGTTCGGTGATCCCGGGGATCTCGGTCGTCAGCGAGCGGGTGCCGATCAGGCCCATCGCGTAGGGGATGTGGAGCGCGTAGCGGGTGGTGCGGCTCTCCAGATCCGGGATGCCGACAGCGGTGAAGGCGGCGGGCGCGGCTTCCGTGTGCCACATCGCCTCCATGGCGGCGAGCTTCATCTTCTGGTGGTCGGTGACGGCGTAGCCGCTCTCGTCGCCCAGCACGACGACGCTCAGCGCCGAGGCCAGCCCGAAGGCCGCCGCGATGGTGAAGGAGCGCTTGGCGAGTTCGAGGTGCCGGCCCCGCAGGATGTAGAAGGCCGAGACGCCGAGCACGAACACCGCGCCGCAGACATAGCCGGCCGAGACCGTGTGGACGAACTTCGCCTGCGCCACCGGATTGAGGATCACGGCGGCGAAGTCGGTCACCTCCATGCGCATCGTGTCGGGGTTGAAGGCGGAGCCGACCGGGTTCTGCATCCAGCCGTTGGCGATCAGGATCCAGAGCGCCGAAAAATTCGTGCCGAGCGCCATCAGCCACGTGACGACGCAGTGGGTCAGCGCCGTGAGCTTGTCCCAGCCGAAGAAGAACAGCCCGACGAAGGTCGCCTCGAGGAAGAAGGCCATCAGGCCCTCGATGGCGAGCGGCGCACCGAACACGTCGCCGACATAGTGCGAGTAGTAGGCCCAGTTCATGCCGAACTGGAACTCCATGGTCAGGCCGGTGGCGACGCCCAGCGCGAAGTTGATCCCGAACAGGAGGCCCCAGAACTTGGTCATGTCGCGCCAGATCTTGCGGCGCGTCATGACGTAGACCGTCTCCATCATGGCCACGAGGATCGAGAGTCCGAGCGTCAGCGGCACGAACAGGAAGTGGTACATCGCCGTCAGCGCGAATTGCAGGCGCGACAGATCGACGAGCAGCGGATCGGTCATGGGAGGCTCCTTGTCCGATCCTGCCTCTCGCGCCGCCGCGCCGCCGCGGCCTTGACGCAGATCAAAGCCGCCCCGGCGGCTTGAGCCGCACAAGGCGGCATGACCCGACGATCCCTCCGCGCCCGCGCCCGACCCGCCTCTTCCGAACCCGCGGCGCTCGTCCTCGCCCGCAGGACGGCGCGGGCCGGCGTGTCACGCGTCCACGGGCTCCAGGCCCTGCGCTGCGCCGTCACCCTCGGGCTCGCCGTGGCGCTGGCGCGGCTCGCCGGCGCGCTGATCGAGACCGGCGGCCTCGACGAGCTCGCGCTCGGCCTCGCCGGGGCCTGCCTCCTCGCCGGGGCCGGCCTCGGATACGCGATCGAGACGCGGGGGGCCGCCCTGGAGGCCGAGGTCGCCGCCGCGCTCCTCGATGCCGCCGAGGCGCGGCTCGCCGCCATGCCGGCGCGGGCCGCCGCCGACCTGCCGCGGGGCGCGGTGATCGCAGGCTTGCAGCGGCACCCGGCGGCGCTCGCCCGGCTCGTCGTCGGCCATGCCGCGGCGCGGCGGATGATGGGGCTCGGGCCGGTGCTGACGGCGGGCGCGGTCGCCCTCGTCTCGTGGCAGGCGGCTCTGGCGCTGCTCCTCGCGACGCCGGTGATGATCGTGTTCTTCGCCCTCGTCGGCGGCATGATCCGCGACCGGGCCGCGGCGCAGGAGGCGGCGCTCGGGCGGCTCGCCACCCAGTTCGCCGACCGGGTGCGGACCCTGCCGACGATCCTCTCCGCCCACGGCCTGCCCCGCGAGACGGACAAGCTCGACCGGCGGCTCCGGGCCTATGCCGACGGCACCATGGGCGTGCTGGCGGTCGCCTTCCTCAACGCGGGCGTGCTCGACTTCTTCGCTTCGCTGGCCATCGCGATCCTGGCGGTGTTCCTCGGGCTCGGCCATCTCGGGCTTGCCGAGGTGCCGGGTTTCGCGCATCTGGCGCTGTGGCAGAGCCTGCTGATCCTGCTGCTCGCGCCCGAATATTTCCTGCCGTTCCGCCGCTACGCCGAGCTCTACCACGCCAAGGCGGAGGGGGAGGCCGCGGCCGCTTCGCTCGCCTGGGTCTTCGCAGAGGACGCCGAGACGGCGCGGGAAGCCGGTCCGGTCCTCGCGGTGCCGGGCGCCCGCGGCCTCGTCCTGCCCCATGCCGGGCCCGTCGCCGATTTCGATCTGCCGGAGACCGGCCTCGTCGCCCTGACCGGGCCGAGCGGGGCTGGCAAATCGACCCTGCTGCGGGTGCTCGCCGGCGTCGAGGCGCCGCTCGCCGGGGCCGTGCGCCTTCCTGGGCCGGGCCTGCGGGCGACCTGGGTCTCCCTCGATACGCCGATCCCGGCCGGCACGCTCGCTGCCGCGATCGCCGACGGCACGCCCGCGACGCCGGAAGCGGTGGCCGCCGCCGCCGCATCCCTCGGCCTCGGCGACGACCCGCACTGGCCCGGCGGCCTCGACGCCCCCGTGCGGGCGGGGGCCGAAAACCTCTCCGGCGGCCAGCGGGTCCGGGTCGGCGTGGCGCGCCTGCTGCTGCGGCCGGGCACCGGCTTCTGCGACGAGCCGACCGCCAAGCTCGATCCCGCGAACGCCGCGCGGGTGCGCCACGCCCTCGCCCGCGCCGCCCGCACCCGCCTCGTCGTCGTGGCGACCCACGATCCTGCACTGGCGGCGATGGCCGACCGGCGCATCGCCCTCTGGGCCCCCCTTTCCGAGAGGCAGGCCGCGTGATGCGCACCCGCTCCGAGACGACGCGCACCGGCTCCGGCCGCGCCGACACGACCCGAGCCTGGACCCTCGCCTTCGCCCTCGCGGCGCTGGCGCTCGCGGCGAACCTCGCGCTCGCCGGCACCGCCGTGACCTTCCTGGCGGCGGTGGCCCTGGCCGGCGCCGGGCCGGCGGCCTTCGCCTTCAACTTCCACCACCCCGCCGCCCTGGTGCGCCTGTTCGCGCTGCTGCGCACCGGCGCGCGCTACGGCGAGCGCATGGCCGGCCACCGCGCCGCGCTGAGCGATCAGGTCCGCCGCCGCGCCGGCCTGTTCGCGGCGCTCGCGCGGGCGCCGGAGAGCCGCGGCGCCGGCTGGCAGCTCGGACGCCCGGAGCGGCTCGCCGACTTCATCGACGACGTGGCCGATCTCGACTACGCCCGGCTGCGCGTCGGCTTTCCCCTCGCCATCACCGGTGCGGCGGTCGCAGGCCTCGTGCTCGCCACCGCCTTCGTCGCGCCGCTGGCGCTCCCCGCCGTCGCCGCGCTCGCCCTGGCCGGCGCCCTCGCCGCCCGGCATGCGCTGCGACGGCTCGCGGCAACCGAGGCGTGGGTGCGCCGGGCCCGCCGCGCCGCCGCCGCCGATCTCGGGACGGCGCTGGCGGGGGCCGTGCCGCTCGACGCCGAGGGGCGGCGCGCCACCGCGCTGCGGATCGCCCTCGATCCGCTCCGCGATGCCGAGCGCGAGACCGCCGCCGGACGGCGGGCGCTCGCCCGGTTCGAGGCCGTGCTGGCACTCGCCGGCCCCGTCCTCGCGCTGGCGGTGCCGCTCGCGGCCTGGAGCGCGGGTGCCCGCGGCACCGGGCTCCTGCCCGCCGTCTTCCTGGCCTTCGCGTGGCTCGCACTCGCGGAGCCGGTCCTCGCCCTGCCGCGGGCGCTGCTCGGTTCCGTGCGGGCCCGCCTCGCCCGCCCATCCCTCGCCGTGGGGGAGGGTGCCGCCGCGGAGCCAAGCCCCCGGGCCGGTCCGGCCCCCGGCGCCCTGACCCTGCACGGCCTGCGCCTGCGGGCGCCGGACGGGCGCGACCTCGGTCCGGCGCCGGACCTCGCGGTCGTGCCCGGCACGCCGCTCGCCCTCGTCGGCCCCAGCGGCTGCGGCAAGACCACCCTGCTGAAGGCGCTCGCCGGCTGGAGCGCGGAGCGGCCCGGAGAGGCGATCCGCCTCGGCGGCACCCGCCGCCCGGCGGCGGAGCGGCGGGCGCTGACGCATCTGAGCCTGCACGATGCCGCGATCCTGTCCGACACCGTGCGCGAGAACCTGTTCGCGCGGAACGCCGCCGATTCGGAGCTGTGGGCGGCGCTGGAGGCGGTCGAACTCGATGCCCGCATCCGCGCCGCCGGCGGCCTCGATGCCTGGATCGCCGAGGGCAGCCTCTCCCTCGGGGAGGCGCAACGCCTCAACCTCGCCCGTGCGTGGCTGAGCCCCGCCCCCGTCATCCTGCTCGACGAGCCCGCGGAGCATCTCGGCGACGATCAGGCCGCGCGCATTCTCCGGCGCCTGCTCGCGCACTGGCACGGCCGCGTGGTCGTGCTGACGAGCCACCGCCCGGATCTCCGGCTTCCCGCGGGCCGGGTCTCGCTCGGGTCGGATTGAGGGCGTCGATCCGGGCGCGGCGACCGGCCTCGTCGAGGGCGATCGAAAGTCCGCGCCGTCCGCCCGGCGCGCGCCGGATCAGGAATCCGGGTTGTTCGCTTCACCGGGCTGGCGGCTGTTCTTGCTGCCCCAGCTCTTGCCGTCCCATGCGAATCGGTGCCGATCCGCCAGGGCGGCGTCCTGATCGGCCTTCCGGTCGTTGACGGCATCGAGAAGCAGGCTCGACGCCACGAAGCAGGCGCTGACGACGATCAAGTAGAGCAGCGCATAGAAGGCGGCAAATAGAACGCTCTCACCCGCCGCGACTTTTGCCGAGACGGCGACGACGAAGAACACGGAGTTGATGATCGCGATCAGGCGCCAGCTCGGATAGAACGCGAGCGCGAAGCCCATCGCGACGGAGATCACCAGAAGCACGAACCCGCTCATCAACCCTCTCCACCCGCGCGAGGTTTCGTGCCTCCCAGCGTTCGCATCGATGCGATATTCACGGCAAGAAATCGCGCAATCGATCGAGTTTTTCGCTGCAATGCAGCAAAACTTTCTGATTTAGCCTCTCTCTACGACGAGGCCGCAGGTTAATCCGAGAATTTATCAAGCATATGGCGCGCCCTGTCCAGCCGGTTATGGGACACGTCCTGCGCCGCATTGTCCGCTCTCGCGGGCCGGCCGATCGGGTGACATCGGGCCGGCGTCTCCGGCTCCTTCGGCGCGCCCGTCGACGATTCGGGTGTCGCTTCGCCGAGGATGCGCGCCCGATGCTCCGGCCGTTACGCCAGCCGCTGCTGAACCGGGAGGCCGAGATCCGGCTGCGCCGTGACGGCCCTGAGCCGTGCCACGTTCAGATCCGCGAGACGGTCGAGATCGAGGCGCAGCGCGGCCGATTGGATGAAGGCCTGCGCCAGATCGGCCGGCAGTTTAATGCGGGTGACGCCGTCGCTGCAGCGCCGCCGCGGCCAACCCCGCATCCGAATGAGGCCGCGCGCCTCGTCGGCCGAGCAGGCACAGAGCTGCCCAACCTCGGAATAGCTTGCCCAGATATCAGCCATCGTATGCTCCGGTCTTTCGTGAAGCCTATCGCGAAAGCTGAAATATCCCCTTAACGCTCTGCCGAGCGGCTCTGTACTGTCCGGAGGCTGTCGGGTTCGCGGTGAACCGCCGGGAACCGGCGTCGGCGACGCCCGCCGCCGGCCGCTCCGGGCGGGACCGGCCTTCGAATCGGGGGGGCGGATCGGAGGCGTCCTTGATCGGCCCCAAGATCGACCGTGCCGCTGCTTCAGAGTTTTCGTCGCCGAATACGGAGGAAACCGTTCAGGTCATCGATCGCGATCAAGTTCGGTGGAAACAATAGAATCGGAATCCCGGATGAAGAAGAGGCTGTCCGAACGGAGGACTAGGCCTCAACCACCGCAACGCCTTGGCCTGATCGTGCTTCACCATCGGCGCGATCCGGTTTCGACTTCCCAAGCGGCGCAGGCACAGGCTATTGAGTCGAAGGGAGCGGGCCGCGGACGGGAGGTTTCCGATGCAGAGCTCTGTCGAGAGCGCCGGTGTCGAGCCGATGTCGGACGGGCACGCCTGCGCGCACGACCGCTCGGAGGGCGGCTGCGCCGCGTGCAAGGTCCGCCTCGTCAGCGTCTGCGCCGCCCTGACGCGCGAGGAACTCGCCGATCTGGAGGCGCTGAGCCAGCCCGTCCATCTCGACCCGCGCCGGGCCCTGTTCCAGCAGGACGACCGCGCCGGCGCCGTCTACAACGTCACCGAGGGGGCCTTGCGCCTGTCGCGGCTCCTGCCGGACGGGCGCCGGCAGGTGATGGGCTTCGCCCTGGTCGGCGACTTCCTCGGACTGGCTCTCCCCGAGCGCTTCACCGTCACCGCCGAAGCGCTGGTGCCGACGGCGCTCTGCCGGTTCGAGCGGCGCGGCTTCGCCGCCCTCGTCGCGCGGACGCCGCACCTTCTCCAGCGCCTCTACGAGCGGGCCGGCCATGAACTGACGCTGGCACAGGATCACATGATGCTGCTCGGCCGCCGCACCGCCGAGGAGAAGGTGGCGAGCTTCCTGCTCGGCCTGCGCGCGCGCTACGGCCGCATCGGGCACGAGTCCGTCACCGTCGAACTGCCGATGGGCCGGCAGGACATCGCCGACCATCTCGGCCTCACCATCGAGACCGTGAGCCGGATGCTGACCCGGCTCGACCGGGAGAAGGCGATCCTGATCGTGCCCGGCGGGGTGCGCCTGCTGGACATTCCCCGGCTCGAACAGCTCGCGGCGAACTGAGGCGCCTCACCGTTCGAGGCTCCGGAGATAGGCGATCAGGGCCTGGGCCTCGTCGGGATCGAGCCGGAATTCCGGCATCGCCGGGTGACCTGTGGTGATGCCCTCGGCCAGCGCCTCGGCCAGGTCCGTGACGGGATAGCGGCGGTGCAGGTCGCGGAAGGGCGGCGCCTCCGCCAGGGGGCTCGCGCCGACGCGCCCGATCGCGTGGCAGCGGGCGCAGTTCGTCCGCGCGATGGTCTCGCCGCGCCGGGCGCGGGCATCGAGGGCCGCGGCCGCGACCGGCAGGAGGGTCAGCAGCAGGGCGGTGACCCGGAGGAGGCTCGCAACGCGCATCAGTGGCACATCAGGCAGGGGAGGGGGCTGCGGTGCAGCATCTCGCGGGTGACGCCGCCGAACAGCCACTCGCGCAGGCGCGTGCGACCGTAGGCGCCCATCACGATCAGGTCGGCCTCCTGTTTCAGGGCGAAGCGCAGGAGCTCGTCGCCGTCGCTCACGGCGGTGCGCAGCAGGTGCGTCGTCACCGACGCGCCGTGACGGGCGAGGTGGCCGGCGACCTCCTCCGCGCCCTCGTTGCGGGCGCCCTCGCCGGTGCTGACGACGAAGACCTGATCCGCCTCCCGGATGAAGGGGAGCGCGGCCGAGACCGCCCGGCGCGCTTCCGGGCCGTCCTTCCAGGCCACGACGATCCGGGTACCGCGGAGGCGCCCGGTGCGCGGGGGTACCACGAGGACCGGGCGGGCGGCCTCCATCAGCACGGGGCCGGGCGATACGCCGAGGGTGCCGGGCGGGGCGTCGTCGGGACCGCGGCGTCCCACCACGAGAAGGTCGGCCGCCCGCGCCCGCGCGACGAGATCGGTGGTCGGGCTGGCCAGAGCCGCGTGCCAGTCGCGGCGCAGCGGGGCGTCGGCGGCGGCGTCGAACACGGCCCGCGCCTGTTCGAGCAGGGTGCGCGCCGTCTCCTCGTAGCGCGGCTCCTCGTCGTCGATCTCGCCGATGTCGCGCACGTAGTCCGGCCCCGGCACTTGGCAGGCGGCCGCCCCGGTGAGGGTCGCCTCGAAGCGCCGGGCGAGGCCGGCCGCGAGCCGGACGCGGTCGGGGGCGGTCCCGTCGAGATCGACCGAGACCAGGATGTTCGCGTACGCCATTCTCGCCTCCCGGGGCCTCCCCCTCCGCTCGACGGCACCATCCTCGGTGCCGCCCGGAACGGGTGCCTTGATCCAGCGCAAGGCGGCGGAAGGGCGCGCAGCGGTCCCGCTCGGGCGTCGCCGGCACGGGTGTCGCGCGATCAGAACGCGACCATCCGGGTCTTCGCCCGCTTCCCTGCCGTGACGGAGCGGGCCGTCACAGTCGACGGCGGAGCGGCGGCAGTCGTTCGGTGCGCGGGTGCGGCGCGAAGTCCGACATGACGGCGTCGATTCGAGTGCATCGCCGGCCGCCGAGGTGCTTTGCTGTATATCGATCAATCGAAAGTTGATCGGGACGCCGCGATTTCGAATCTGCGCGCGCGCGATGTCGGGATCAGCGATTCGGTTGCGGTCGTTTCGTTAAAAAATTGCTTCACCCACGCAACCGGCATGGCCGTGAGCGTTTAACGTTTGATGCATTCGGCAATCACTGGTTGATCAGGGCATCACGCAGGGCAACTCCTGCGAGACATAAAGCATTCGATGTGCCGGCAAAGCGTACTTTCGAGTGAAAATCGGGCTGAGATTGCATAAAATTTGGCCGAGGGTGGGGTTTACAATCAACCCCGAATGGTTAGAAAAAAGTTAAACGCCAGCATGACCCGATAAAAAAATCCAACACGTGAAATCGTGGATTAAAACCAGAATATTACTGTCTAAGATCCTTCATGCATTAATATTCCTATGGGTCGATTTCGCTGCGATCAAAAAAGACAACTAAAAACCTCAAAAACAATTCATGGGTAGGAAACGACCATTCGAGTCGGGCATTCCGTTCGCCAGTGTCGAGGGGAGTAACTTTTGGCATGTCTAAAATCACCCTCAACTTGCCAAGACTCGCGTTAGAAAAGCCTGATTCGACAGTATCCGCGAAGAACATCCAGCCGGTCGAGAAGATCCTTCTGGCATATGGTGCGTACGAGGCGGTGGCTAGCCTGGCCATCGGCGCCTCCGTCAACTTCGCCTACGCCTACATCATGCTCGGCTGGGCGCAGAACGGGGGCGAGCTGCTGGCCGCGGCCTGGATCGCGTCGGCGACCATCGTCGTCTGGAGCGTCGCCCGCGGTCACTACCAGCAGATCGCGACCCGCTCGACGGCGGCCGTGACGTGGTCCGGCCTCACCGCCTGCCTGCGGGCCTTCGCCGTCCTGATCACGGTGATCTTCGTCGCCAAGCTGTCGGACGACGTCTCCCGCGGCGCCCTCATCTGCCAGTTCCTGGCGGTGACCGCCCTGACGATGCTCTCCCGCACCGTCTTCTGCCTGCGTCTGCGCCGCTGGATCGCCGAGGGGCGGGTCATCACCGGCCGGATGCTGATCGTCGGCGACAGCGCTCGGGTCGTGTCGATGATCACCGAGCACAAGTTCTGCGACAAGCTGCGCGCCGACGGCAAGAAGATCGTCAGGATCCTGGCGTGGAACTTCGTCGATGACCGGGAGTCCGAGAAGCATCTGATCGACGACGTTCTCGGGGCCTGCCGCGAGAACAGCATCGATACCGTCGTGGTGGTGCCGACCGCCCGGCAGAGCGACCTCACCGAGCGGGTCACGGCGGCCCTGTCGGAGACGCCGGCGACGGTGCACCTCCTTCCGTTCACCGTCCTCGGCGGTCCGGCGCCGGGCTCGGCCCAGATCGGCGGCCAGGCATCGATCGCCGTCGCGAACGCGCCGTTGAACGCCCTCGGCAAGGTCATGAAGCGCGTGGTCGATGTCGCCATCGCCTCGGCGATGCTGCTCGCCCTGCTTCCGCTGATGCTGTCGGTCGCGGCGGCGATCAAGCTCGACTCCCGCGGGCCGGTCTTCTTCCGGCAGAACCGGCACGGCTACGGCAACCGGCATATCCGCGTGTTCAAGTTCCGCTCCATGCGGGTGATGGAGGACGGCGCCGCGTTCCGTCAGGCCACGCGCAACGATGCCCGGATCACCCGGGTCGGGCGCTTCATCCGGCGGACCAACCTCGACGAGCTGCCCCAGCTCCTGAACGTGCTGATCGGCGACATGTCGCTCGTCGGGCCGCGGCCCCACCCGATCGCCCTGAACGACACGTTCGCCGCCCGCATCCGGCTGTTCCACCGCCGCCACAACATCATGCCCGGCATCACGGGATGGGCGCAGGTCAACGGCTTCCGCGGCGAGACCGACACGGACGACAAGATGCGCAAGAGGGTCGAGCACGACCTCTGGTACATCGACAACTGGTCGATCGGCCTGGATCTGCGCATCCTGATCCTGACCCTGTTCTCCTCCGTCGCCTACCGAAACGCCGGCTGATCGGGAGAGCATCATGTCTCAGACGACGCTCGACCGGGCGGCCAGCAAGCCGCCCGAACTCCGGATGCTGGGCTATCGCTTCCATCCGCTGCGCAAGGCCGAGTTGCTCGACTTCCTGTTCGCCGATCGCACGTCCGGCCAACAGGTCGTGCTGGCGGGTGCGAACCTGCACGGCCTCTACATGTACGAACGCGTGCCCGAGTACCGGGCCCTGCTGTCGCGGCCCGAGGTCAAGGTCATCGTTGACGGCATGCCGGTGATCTGGCTGCTGCGCCTGTTCGGCAAGCCCGTGGTGCCGCAGCAGCGCACCACCTGGGCGGACTGGTTCGAGGATGCCCTGGAGCGCGCCGGCCGCGAGGGCCGCCGGGTCTTCGTCCTCGGCCACACCCAGGCCGTCCTCGACACCGGCCTGGAGGAGGCGAGGCGGCGCTGGCCGGACCTCGCGATCGAGGGTCGGAACGGCTTCTTCGATCTCGACGACCCCGAAGCCTGCCGCGCGGTGCTCGACGACATCCGGACGAGCCGGCCGGATCTTCTCGTGGTCGGGATGAGCATGCCGCGGCAGGAGATCTTCGTCGAACGCTACCTCGCCGAGATCGACGTGCCCGTCGTCGGCCTGGGCGGCGCCGCCTTCGCCTACTTCGCCGGCGATCAGGTCACGCCGCCGCGCTGGCTCGGCTGGCTCGGGTTCGAGTGGGCCTACCGCCTGTTCAAGGACCCCCGTCGCCTGGCGGCGCGCTACCTCGTGGAGCCGTTCGGCCTCGCCTGGGTGCTCGGCGGGCGCCTGCTCCGCGAGCGGCGGCGGAAGGGCGGACGGCGGCCCCCGGTCGAGGCCGTCAGCCGGACGGGCGGTTCCTACCGCTCCGACTAGCGCGCTTTCCGACGACGTGGCGGCCGGTTCGGCGAGGAAAGCGCGGCAAGGCAAGGATCTGAAGACGCCGGTCTGATCGGCGAGCATCGTGTCAGACGGACAGCGTGCAGGGGGCGTAGCGTGAAAATCGATCACCGGGACTTCTCGAATTCGTGGGCGATCGATCCGATGTCGTCGCCGACGGAGATCCTGCTGCAGGCCAAGGCGGCGGTGATGCGCCACCGCGTGCTGATCGCGGGCACCACCGCGGTCTTCCTCGCCCTCGCCGTCGTCTACCTCCTGCTGACGCCGAAGCAGTATCTCGCCACCGCGGAGATGGTCATCGATCCGCGCAAATCGACGGAATACCAGCAGCAGGGGAGCGGCGGGCTGGTGACGCCGGTCGACAGCGCCGTCGTCGAGAGCCAGGGCGAGATCCTGAAGTCCGAGAACGTCGCGAAGGCGGTGATCAAGACGTTCGATCTCGTGAACGATCCGGCCTTCAACGAGCCGAGCGGCCCGATCGGTCTCATCAAGAGCGCGCTCCAGCTGGTCCTGCCCGCCTCGGCGCCGACGGATTACGAGCGCGAGCGCCGGACGATCGAGGCGTTCCAGGACCGCCTCTACGTCAAGCGCGTCGGCGTCACCTACGTGTTCGAGATCAGCTTCCTCTCGCCCGATCCGGAGCAGGCGGCCAAGATCGCCAACGCCGTGGCGGAAGCCTACGTCTCCGACGACCTTGAAGCGAAGTACAGCGCGCGCCGCCGCGCCGCCGCCTGGATGCAGGACCGCATCAAGGAACTCGGCAAGCAGGCGACCGAGGCGGAGCAGGCCGTCGTCGCCTTCAAGAGCAAGCACAACATCGTCAACACCGGCGGCCGCCTGCTGGACGAGCAGCAGATCGCCGAGATCACCTCGCAGCTCTCGCTGGCGCGGGCGGCGACCAACGAGGCGAAGGCCAAGCTCGACCGGATCGGGCAGGTGACCTCTGGGAGCAAGCTCGACCTCTCGGTCGCGGACGCGCTCCACAACGAGGTCATCGTCAAGCTGCGCGACACCTATCTCGACATGACCAAGCGCGAGGCGGATCTCACCTCGCGCCTGGGCCGCGACCACGAGGCGCCGCGCCGCCTGCGCGCCGACATGCAGAACGTGCGCGCCTCGATCTTCGACGAGCTGAAGCGGATCGGCGAGGGCTACCGCAGCGACTACCAGATCGCGCAGGCCCGCGCGGAAGGGCTGACCAACGACCTCGCCCGCACCGTCGAGCGCAGCAACGAGACCAACAGCGCGCAGGTCCACGCGCGGGAGCTGGAGAGCAACGCCCAGAGCCTGCGGGCGGTCTACGACAGCTTCCTCCAGCGCTACGCCGAGTCGGTCCAGCAGCAATCCTTCCCCCTGACCGAGACGCGGGTCGTGACCAGCGCGTCGCCGCCCCTGAAGAAGAGCCAGCCGAAATCCCTGCTGACGCTGCTGGGCGCCCTGATCGCGGGCTCCTGCCTCGGCTTCGGCATCGGCTGGATGCGCGACATCACGGACAGCAGCCTGCGCACCGGCGCACAGGCCGAGGAGGCGGCGGACGTCCTGCACCTCGCCAGCATCCCCAAGGTCGCCGGCCGTCCCAACCCGCAGGAGATGCTGGCGGAGGTCGTCAACCGGCCCCTGTCGGGCTTCGCCGAATCGATCCGCGAGCTGCGCATGATCGTGGAGGCACGGCGCACCGAGCAGAACCTGAAGACGATCGGCTTCACCTCGGCGGTTCCGGGCGAGGGAAAATCGACCATCGCCGCCAACCTCGCCCGGCTGATGGCGCGGGCCCGCGGCCGCGTCCTCCTCATCGACGGCGACCTGCGCAACCCGTCCCTGTCGCGCGCCCTGGTGCCGGGCGCGACCCGCGGGCTCCTCGAAGTCCTGCTCGGCGAGGTCGATCCCGACGAGGTCACCCAGACCGACGCCGCGACGGGGCTGCGCATCATGCCGGCGCCCAACGGGCGCGACCGGTCCGACATCAGCGACCTGCTCTCCTCCATGACCATGGCCGGGCTGATGGAGAGCCTGAAGTCGCGCTACGACGTGATCGTCATCGACCTGCCGCCCGTCCTCTCCGTCATCGACGCGAAGGCCGCCGCCGGCCTGTTCGACGGCTGCATCTTCGTGGCGCAGTGGGGGGCGACGCCCTCCGAGGCGGTCACGGAGGCCGTGCAGGGGGCCGGCCGTCTGCGCGAGCGCCTGATCGGCATCGTGCTCAACATGGTCGATGTCCGCTCCATGGGCCGGCACCGGGGCCAGGGCTACGGCCAGTATCGGCGGGCCCACGCCCTGCAGCGTGTCGCGTAACCGGAGGGCGGACCCGGCCATGGACGCGTCCTCGATCGATCGGGCACCGAGCCCCGCCCCCGGCGGCCTCGCCGGCCCGGCCCCGCAATCGGTCGCCCCCGCGGCCGCCCCCGCGGTGGTCGTCGCGGTGCCGACCTATCGCCGCCGCGCGGGTCTGACCCGGCTCCTCGAGCGTCTGGCGGGCATCCGCCACCCGATCGCGATCATCGTCGCCGACAACGACACCCGGGAGGACGGCGCCGCGGACGGGCTCGCCGTCGTCGCCGGGCTGCAGCGGACCGGCTACCCGCACCCGATCGAGGCGATCGCCGTGACGGAGCGCGGCATCGCCCAGGTGCGCAACGCCCTGGTCGCCCGCGCGATCGCAAGGCCGGAGACCCGCTTCATCGCCATGATCGACGACGACGAGTGGCCCGAGCCGAACTGGATCGAGGCCCTCCTCGCGGTCCAGGCCCGGTGCGGGGCCCACGTCGTCGGCGGGCCGGTGCGGCGCGCCTTCGAAGTCCCCGTGGCGGCTTACCTGGCGGACGCCAACAACTACGCTCCGGGCACGCGCCGGAGCGGCCCCACGGACCTCGTCGACGCGACGAGCAACGTCCTGCTCGATGCCGAGCTCTTCCGCGGGATGGCGCCGCCCTGGTTCGACCCGTCCTTCGCCCTGACCGGCGGCGAGGACAAGGACCTGATGATCGGGCTGAAGCTCGACGGCAAGCGCTTCGCCTGGGCCGACGAGGCCTGCGTGAACGAGGAGATGCCGGCGAGCCGGTGCAGCCAGACCTGGGCGATCCAGCGCGCCTTCAGCACCGGCAATTCCGACATGCTGGTCAACATCAAGCGCCGCCCGCCCGGCTTCACCGTCCTGCGCGAGAGCGTCAAGATCGTCGGGGCCCTGGCCGTCGCGCTCCTGAACCTCGCGCTGTTCTGGAATCAGGCCCGCCTGTTCGAGGGCCAGCGGCTCGCCGCCCGCGTCGGCGGCAAGATCGCGGCGCTGCTCGGCCATCGCCACCTCGAATACAAGACGATCCATGGCCGCTAGCATGCCGCGCGCGCCGTCCCATCCCGGTCCGGACCGTTCCGGTCCGACCTCCGCCGTCAGCGTGATCATCGCCGTGCGGAACGGCCTGCCCTTCGTCACCGAGGCCGTCGCGAGCGCCCTCGCCCAGGTCGGGCCGGACGGCGCGGCCGTGCTCGACGCGGTGATCGTCGTCGATGACGGATCGACCGATGGCACCCTGGACGAACTCGCGCGCATCGAGGATCCGCGCCTGACGCTGATGCGCAATCCCGGCCGCGGCGTCTCGGCGGCGCGCAATGCCGGCATCGCCGCGAGCCGCTCGCCCTGGCTGCTCTTCCTCGACGCGGACGATCGCCTGGTCCCGGACGCGCTGTCCGCCCTCCTCGCCGAGGCCCGGCCCGGACTCGTCGCCGTCTACGGCGACTACGAGCGCATCGACCGCGACGGGCACGCCTTCGGCCGCCGCCGCTTCCTGCATCGCCATCGCGCCAAGCCGAGCGGCGACGTCCTGACCGCGCTGCTCGCCGGCAACTTCCTGATCAATGGCGGCGTCGTGATCTGCGCCCGCGACGCCTGCCAGCGCGCGAACGGGTTCGATCCGGCGCTGGCGCTCTGCGAGGACTGGCACTTCTGGTGCCGCCTCGCGGCCCTGGGGCCGTTCGCGCATGTGCGTCGGCGCGTCATGGATTACCGCGTCCATCAGACGAGCGTCATGATGCACAAGCAGCGTCGTTTCTCGGATTTCGAGCCGGCCTTCGAGACGATCTTCGCCGATCCTCTCATCACCGGCCGTATTCCCGGAGCAGCGCTCCAGGATCTTCGCCGGCGCGGCCAGGTCAGCCTGCTGACCTACTGCGCACAACAGGCCGTCAGGAGCCGCGCAATGGATGAGGCATGCACGCTGACGCTGGCGGCCATCGGCCGTCGTCCGGGCCGGGCCCCCTGGGTCATGGCCCGCGTCGCCGGCGCGATGGCCGGATTGTAGCGCTCCGATGATCCCGCAGCCCCGCCCCCTTGCCCGCACGCACCCGGACGCCGTGATCGAGTCGCGGCCCGCTTCCGGAAGAGGACGCCGCAACGCCGCGATGGTCGAACACAGGGACGCGAACCGCTTGCCGATGTCCAAGATCGTTCAGGTCGCATCCGTCAGCCTGGACGAAGGCGCCCCGCTCCTGCGCGAGCCGTCGCGTCCGGCCGCCTACCGCGACGAGACCTTCGAGGCACGGTTCGACCGGCACACGCTCGTCTACGACGCGATCCGTTCGCCGGAGACGGGGCAGGTCCGCATCGTCGCGCCCGCGCTCCTCAACCTTCTCCCCGAGATCCAGAGCGGACACTTCCGTCAGGCCGGCGCCGAGGACGACATCCCCTTCTCGGTGCGCTCGCTCGACCGTCAGACGCAGATCCTTCTCGAAGGCCCGGCGAACAGCCGGCATCTGACGCTCGATTGCAGCCTGGGCCGCTTCCCGATCAAGCCCAACGACGAGCAGTTCGACCTGTTTCGCGATCAGCGCGTCGTCTTCACGCTCTCGAAGAACAACCGCCTCGAATGGATCGCGGATTGGGTCCGCTTCTACAGGGACGTGCACGGCGCCACCGCGGTCCTGATCTTCGACAACGCATCGACCGCCTACACCGCGCAGCAGCTCCTGGAGACGATCGCGGCGATCGAGGGGATCAAGGTGGCCGTGGTCGTCGAGTGGCCGTTCCGGCACGGCCCGCCCGGGATCGGAAGCTATCAGTACTGGGATTCCAACTTCTCCCAGCTCGGCGCCTTCGAGGTCGCGCGGTGGCGCTTCCTCGGAAAGGCCCGCAGCGTGCTGAACTGCGACATCGACGAACTCGTGGTCTCGCGAAGCGGCGCCTCGATCTTCGCGGCGGTCGAGCGCAGCCTGACGGGTGTCGTCTCGTTCTTCGGCGACTGGGTCGTCGGCCTCGACGACATCACGCCGACCCCGGACGGCACCGCGCCCATACGCTTCCGCGACTTCACGCATGTCGTGACGCCGAAGCGCGGCTTTCGGCACGGCATCATCCCCTACTCGCCGACGCGGTGCCGGCCGAAATGGGCACTGGTGCCGTCGCGCTGCCCGGCGGGCGCCCAGTGGCACATCCACACCATCGCGAAGTGGTTGCCGGCCCGCGTCGTCGGGCGCCGGTTCCAGTTCCGGCACTTCCGCGAGATCAACTTCAACTGGAAGTACGATCGGCTCGGCCGTGAACGCTTCGATCCCGAGCGCTTCCACGTCGATCCGCTCATGCAGGCCGCGTTTGCCCGGGTGAAATGGGCAGACCGAGGCGGCGAGCGGAGCTGAATCCGGTGGCGAGCCCTGAGAACGGCGGATGGGATCGACAATGAAGCCAATCTTGGTCACGGGAGCCGCGGGCTTCATCGGGTATCACGTCGCGAGGCGCTATCTCGATGAGGGCCTCGAGGTCGTGGGATTGGACAATCTCAACGACTACTACGATCCGGCGCTGAAGCAGGCCCGTCTCGACAGGCTCGCCGACTACGGCAACTTCACCTTCGTGAAGGCGGATCTCGCCGACCGCGAAGCAACGTCGCGGCTGTTTGAGACCCGAAGATTCCCGCTCGTCGTGCACCTCGCCGCGCAGGCCGGCGTCCGGTACTCGCTGCAGAACCCCCACGCCTACACGCGCAGCAATGTCGACGGCTTCCTGAACATCCTGGAGGGCTGCCGGCACGCCGGTTGCGAGCACCTGCTCTACGCATCGTCCAGTTCGGTCTACGGTGCGCTCGCGAAGATCCCGTTCACGGTGCACGACAACGTCGACCATCCCGTCAGCCTCTACGCGGCGACGAAGAAATCGAACGAGCTGTTCGCTCACACCTACAGTCATGTCTACGGACTGCGCACCACCGGCCTGCGCTTCTTCACCGTCTACGGCCCATGGTATCGGCCGGACATGGCTTTGTTCTTGTTCACGCGCGCCATCCTCGCCGGCGAGCCGATCAAGGTCTTCAACAACGGCGAGATGCAGCGCGATTTCACCTATATCGACGACATCGTCGAGGGCGTGAAGCGGATCGGTGCGCATCTGCCGCAGCCGAACCCGCTCTGGGATCCCCGGCAGCCGGATCCCGGGACGAGCCGCGCCCCGTACCGGCTGTACAACATCGGCAACAATCAGCCGGTGCAACTGATGCGCCTCATCGAAGTGCTGGAAGATTGTCTCGGCAAGAAGGCGGTCAAGGAGATGCTGCCGATGCAGCCCGGCGACGTTCCAATGACCTATGCCGATGTCGATGACCTTGCACAGGCCGTCGATTTCCGGCCGCACACGCCGATCGAGGAAGGCGTGGAAAAGTTCGTGCGCTGGTACCGGGATTTCTACCGAGTTTGAACGCAGGTCATATTTAAAATTTCGGATTTTGTTAAAGGATACTGTAAGGTCGTGGCCGAAATTGTTCGGTCTGGTCTGATGAAGATGCCGCGGAAGGTTCGGAGGTCTCGATGAAGATTGCGATGATTGGCTCGGGCTATGTCGGCCTGGTGTCGGGTGCCTGCCTTGCCGATTTCGGACACGAGGTCGTCTGCATCGACAAGGATCCCGAAAAGATCGCCGCCCTCAACGAGGGCCGCATGCCGATCTACGAGCCCGGCCTCGATACGCTGGTGG
>NZ_JBELQE010000123.1:0-31356 GCF_040270385.1 Methylorubrum podarium
ACGCACCGCCGCCCAGCACCGCCCCCTCCCCCGCCGAGACGAACCCGCTGCCGACGACCACCGTGCCGGACACCTCGAAATCCGGCCCCGATCCGGCATCGCCCGCGCCCCAGCAGGTGCCGATCCCGCGCCCGGCGCAGTCCGGCGCGGCGCGGACGGTCACGCCGCCGCCCTCGACGTTGCCGACGCTGGTGCCGACGCCGGCCGAGCCGAACGACGTCGATGAGGTCACGCTGCCGGCCAAGCCCGTGGCGATCCTCGCGGGCGAGACCAAGTGGGAGGAAGCGCGGGCGAACCTGCGGAAGGCCTTCAAGACCATCGGCGACACGCTGACCAAGCTGAACCTCAAGCCGGCGGGGCGCCCGATCGCGCTCTTCACCAAGACCGAGGATGACGGCTTCCAGTACGAGGCGATGATCCCGATCGAAGCGGCGCCCGGTCAGCCCGCCGAGGGCGGCGACGTGAAGTTCGGTTCGAGCCCGAGCGGAAAGGCCCTGCGCTACCGGCACAGCGGCACCTACGAAGAGATCGACGGCACCTACGAGACGCTGATCGCCTATCTCGATGCCAAGGAGATCCCGGTCCAGGATCGCTTCCTGGAGGAATACGTGACCGATCTCGGCGAGGGTGCCGACGAGAAGCTCGACATCAACATCTACGCGCTCGCCAAGTAGCCGCGAAGTCGGGATGTCGCGGGCCGGGAACCGCCGAATCCCCTCGCGGATTCGGCTCCCATGCCCCTGTTCCACGACACCGCCCTCCCGGCCGCCCCACGTCAGCGACGCCGCGAAACGCCGGACGACGCGTCCGCGACGCTCAAGGACAAGGCGCTCGAAATCCACCGCCGCCTCTGCGGCGTCTACGAGTGCCCGATTCCCTACTTCCACAGCCTTGATCCGCTCTCCGAGCTGATCTCCTCGCTGCTCTCGCACCGGACCCGCAACGCCGATTCCGGCCGCGCCTTCAAGGCGCTTCGGGCGCGGTGGCCCGACTGGGCGGCGGTCGAAGAGGCCGATGTGGCGGAGATCGAGGAAACGATCCGCGGCGTCACGTGGCCGGAACTCAAGGCGCCGCGCATCAAGGCGGTGCTCTCCGCCGTGCGGGAGCGGGTGGGGGCACTCTCCCTCGATGTCCTCGAGACGATGAGCGTCGACGAGGCGCGCGGCTGGCTCGAAGCCATTCCCGGCATCGGTCCGAAGACGAGTGCCGCCGTCCTGTCGTTCTCGACCTTGCGGATGCCGGCCCTGCCGGTGGACAGCCACCATCACCGCGTCGCCCAGCGCACGGGGCTGATCGGCCCGAAGGTCGATGTCGGGCCGAGCCACGCGGTGCTGCGGGCGCAACTGCCCGCAGATTGGTCGGCGCAGGCGCTCTACGACAACCACGAGATTCTGATGCTGCACGGCCAGCGCGTCTGCTTCCACCGCTCCCCGGCCTGCGGACGTTGCGTGCTGCTCGACATCTGCCCGACGGGGCAGGCCCGCGGGGCCAAACCCGAGCGGGCTTAAGTCCAGTAGAGGATGCGCGCGCCCGGCAGACGGGCCGCGACCCGCTCGGTGAGGTGCGCGCGCATCGCCTTCATCAGGTCCCCGGGAAAGACGTACTTCACCGAACCGAACTTGGTGAGCTTGCGCGTCCGCTCGGCCTCTCGCATCGGCAGGTCGGAGCCGGGATACCAGCCCTCCAGCACGGTCTTCGAGCCGGGCGTGAAGCGATGGGTGATGAGTTCGACCGTGAGGTCCGGCTCGCTCACGTCCGCCAACGCCTCGGCCGCGTCGCGCAACAGCGCGTCGTAGGCTTCCTGCCAATCCTCCACCGGCAGGATCGGCGCGATGGTCAGGCCGACGGGGTAGCCGGCGCGCGCGAGCGCGCCCATGGCGGCGAGCCGGTCGGCCAGCGGCGCGGTCCCACCCTCGTAATGCGCCGCCGCCGCGGCGTTGACCGAGAAGCGCACACGCGTGCGCCCGCGATGCGGCAGGTCGAGAAGGGGTTCGACGCCGGCGAACTTGGTGGTGAAGCGAAGCTGCACCGGCGCTTCCCAGGCGCCGAAATGGCGGATCGCCGCCGAGAGCGATCCGGTGAGATGCTCGATCCCGAGCGGGTCGGTGTAGCAGGACGCCTCGAACGTCGTGCCCTCCGCCGCCCGCGCCTCGGACGTGCTGGTGACGCCGCCCTGGCCGAGATAGCTGTCCAGGTTGCCGAGGATCGCGTCGAGGTTGGCGTAGACGCGGGTCACCGGCGGCCCTGACAGCGAGCCGGCGAGGTAGCAGTACTGGCAATGCGCCGGGCAGCCCTCGGCGAGGTCGAAGCGCCAGTCGGCGCTCGGCGGGATCGGCTGCAGCTTCAGCTTCGTCGGCGGTGCGGTGACGACGGCGAGCGTCGCCTTGGCCTGCGCGTAGGCCCGGCGCGGATTTTCGTCGTCGCGCAGACCGGTGAGGCGATTGCTCTTCAGCCGCTCGACCGGGAGCCCGAGCGCTTCCGCCCGCGCCACGATCTGCCGGCCATGGGCGTGGTCGAGCGCGGCCGGCGTCACCAGCACGCGGCGCGGCTGCCAGAGGCGCGCGGGCCGCCGGCGTTCTGCCGGCGGGCGGGGGCGCGGTTCCTCGGTCAGGAGCACGGTCATGCCGCACCAACCCGCGCCGCCGAACGAAGGTCCGAGGGTGCGTCGCTGCGGAACCGAGGACGGATTTGAGCGCTGTTTCGGCGCGTGGATAGAGCGGAGCGGTCGATGACGGAGCTGGAGACGAAGCGCGCGGCCATCGCCGAGCTTATCGCACGCATCGAGGGGCTCGACCCGCGGGACCGTTCCGTCCTGGACGAGCGCGTCGATCTGGCGGTGGAGCGCTTCGATCCAGGAGCCCCGGAGCCGTCCGATCCGGCCCGAGCCGACCTGCACCGGCTGATCAGGGATTTTCGCGATTTGCGGGATCTGCCCGCCGATCGCAACAACGTGCGGCTGGCCGAGAAGGGCGAGGTGTTCGCGCCGGAGGACGATGCTTGACCGCCGAATGATCGGTCCGGCTTGGCAATAGGCTCATCCCGCGCCAAGCGTTGCGGATGAGCAAGACCCTCCTGGCCTACTCCGCGGCCGCCATGGCGGAGATCGCCGGATGCTTCGCGTTCTGGGCGTGGCTGCGGCTCGGGCGATCCGTCTGGTGGGTGGCGCCGGGGCTCGTCTCGCTGACGCTGTTCGCCTGGCTCCTCACCCTGGTCGAGAGCGAGGCCGCGGGCCGGGCCTACGCCGCCTATGGCGGCATCTACATCGTCGCGTCGATCCTCTGGCTCTGGGCCGTCGAGGGCCACCGGCCCGACCGCTGGGACATGACCGGCGGGGCGATCTGCCTCGCCGGCATGGCGGTCATCCTGTTCGGCCCCCGGAGCGGCTGAGCGCCCCGGGAGAACGAAGGGTCAGCCCTCGCGGATCAGGATCAGGGTCGAGAGCGGCGGCAGGGTCAGGCTCAGCGAGTGCGGCTGGCCGTGGCTCTGCTCGGCTTGGGATTGAACGCCGCCCATGTTGCCGACATTCGAGCCGCCGTAGCGCTCGGCGTCCGAGTTGATCGCCTCGCGATAGAAGCCGGCGGCGGGAACACCGACCCGGTAGCCCTCGCGCGGCACCGGGGTGAAGTTCGAGACGACGATGACGACCTCGCCCTCCGCCTTGCCCTTGCGGGCCCAGGCGATGACCGAATTGTCGGAATCGTCCGCCACCAGCCACTGGAAGCCGCCCGGCTCGACGTCGCGGGCGTAGAGCGCCGGGGTCGCGGTGTAGACGTGGTTGAGGTCGCGGATCAGGTCCTTGACGCCCGCGTGCAGGGGATCGTCGAGCAGGTGCCAGTCGAGGGAGTGATTGTGGTTCCACTCCCGCTCCTGGCCGAACTCGCCGCCCATGAAGAGCAGCTTCTTGCCCGGATGGCCCCACATGAAGCCGAAATAGGCGCGCAGGTTCGCGAATTTCTGCCAGCGGTCGCCCGGCATCTTGCCGAGCAGCGAGCCCTTCCCGTGCACCACCTCGTCGTGGGAGAGCGGCAGCACGAAGTTTTCCGAGAAGGCGTAGAGCAGGCCGAAGGTCAGGTTGTGGTGGTGGTAGCGCCGGTGGATCGGATCCTCCGACATGTATTTCAGGGTGTCGTGCATCCACCCCATGTTCCACTTGAAGCCGAAGCCGAGGCCGCCCGTATAGGTCGGGTGCGAGACGCCGGGCCAGGAGGTGGATTCCTCGGCGACCGTGATCGTGCCCGGCGCGTGGCTGTAGGTCGCCTCGTTGGTCTTGCGCATGAAGTTGATGGCGTCGAGATTCTCGTTGCCACCGTACTGGTTCGGGATCCACTCGCCCGCGCGGCGCGAGTAGTCGAGGTAGAGCATCGAGGCGACCGCATCCACGCGCAGGCCGTCGAGGTGGTAATGCTCCAGCCAGAAGCGGGCATTGGCCGTGAGGAAGGCCGAAACCTCGGTCCGGCCGAAATTGTAGATGTAGGTGCCCCAATCCTGGTGGAAGCCCTGGCGCGGGTCGGCGTGCTCGTAGAGATGCGTGCCGTCGAACAGCCCGAGCCCGTGGGCGTCGAGGGGGAAATGCCCCGGCACCCAATCGAGCAGCACGCCGATGCCGGCTTCATGCGCCGCGTTGACGAAGGCGACGAAGTCGTCGGGCGTGCCGAAGCGGCTGGTCGGCGCGAAGAGCGAGACCGGCTGATAGCCCCATGAGCCGTCGAACGGGTACTCGGTGATCGGCAGAAGCTCGATATGGGTGAAGCCGAGCTCCTTGACGTAGGGGATCAGCCGCTCGGACAGCTCCTTGTAGGTGAGGTAGCGGTTGCCCTCCCCCGGCACCCGCGCCCACGATCCGAGGTGAACCTCGTAGACCGACATGGCGGCGTGACGCGGGTCCTTCTGGCCGCGCGTGTCCATCCAGGCGTTGTCGTGCCATTGCGGCTCGTTGAGGCCCTGGAGCACGGAGGCCGTCTGCGGCGGGTGCTGGGCGCGGAAGGCGACCGGATCGGCCTTCAGCGGCAGCAGCGACCCGTCGGGGCCGCGGATCTCGAACTTGTAGTTCTGCCCGGCCTTGAGACCCGGCACGAACAGCTCCCAGACGCCGCCGTTGAGCCAGAGCCGCATCGGGTGGCGCCGGCCGTCCCAATCGTTGAAGTCGCCGACCACGCTGACCCGGCGGGCGTTCGGCGCCCAGACCGCGAAGCGGAAGCCGGCGATGCCGTCGAGCTCGCCGGCATGCGCCCCGAGCACGCGGTAGACGAGGTTGCTGCCGATCTGGCGCAGGCCCTCGATCTCGCTCTGCTCGAGCGAGGGTCCGAAGCCGTAGGGGTCGTGACGGCGGGCGCTGGTGCCGTCCCAGGCTTCCACCTCGATCTCGTAGAGGGGACGGCCGTCGCCTTTCACGCTCGCGACGTAGAACCCGTCCGGGTGGACCCGCTCGAACGGGATGCTCTGCCCGCCCGTGATCAGACGGGCCGCCTTGGCCTCGGGGAGGATCGCGCGGATCTCCCAGGCCCCGGGGCCGACCTGATGCGGGCCGAGCACGCCGAAGGCGTCGCCGTGATCGGCCGCCATCACGGCGGCGATGGCGTCGGGGTGGAGGTGGGTGTCGCGCGGCTGCGACGCGGGCCGGCCCACGCGGGGCGCCCCCCCGTCACCGCCGAGCGAATCCGCCGGCCGGGGCGCGCGCGGCGCCTCGGTCGAGCCTGACTTGTTCGGGACGTTCGTGGCGGACGGCCCCTCGTTTCGAGCCGCGGCCTTGTCGTCCAGAGCCGTCATCCAGTCACCTCTCTCAGGGGATCGCTCTCGGGCCGGCGCGGGGATCGGCCCGGCACGAGAGCGCGATCATCACACGGAAGCGCGGTCGCGCTTGGCTTCATCCAATATGTTGAGAACACCCCTTGCCGGGATTTCGATCCAGTCGGGGCGGTTGTTGACCTCGTAATCGACCTCGTAGAGCGCCTTCGTCAGCAGGCTCAGGCGCAGCAGGCAGCGATGCGTCTCCGCATCCTCCACCGCCGCCCGGCTGCCGGCCACGGCCTGCCCGTAGCCGTCGAGGAACGCTGCATCGATCATGCCGCGCCACGCGATCGCCGCGTTGCGAGCGCGCTCCTCGCTGTCGCCGAAGCGGGCCGCGATCTCGCGGACCACCGTCTCGGCACCGTAGGCGAAGGAGCGCAGCATCCCGGCCACGTCGCGCAGCGGCGTCGATTTGGCCCGGCGCTGCTCGACGGGACGCGAGGGCTCGCCCTCGAAGTCGACGATGATGAGATCGCCCTCCGAGGCGAGCACCTGGCCGAGATGGTAGTCGCCGTGGATGCGGGTCTTGGTGGCGCCCCGCAGCGGGCCAGCAGCCAGTTCGTCGATGAGCGCCTCGACCTCGCCGCGGCGGGCGGCGAGCGCCTCGCTCGCCGAGCCGGGCGACCACGCGGTGATGGCGTCGAGCCCCTTGAAGGCGCGGGCCGCCTGATGGCGGGCATCGTCGGCGAGCGCGGCCATATCCTCGGCATCGAACGGCTCTACGGCGAAGGCCGGGTCGTCGGTCTCGATGGCGAAGGCCCGGTGCAGCTCGGCGGTGCGCTGGCCGAGCAGGATCGCCCAGCGCAGATGCGCGTTGAAGGCGTCCTCCGGGGTCGGCGCCTCGCTCTCGGGGGCGAGCACCACGGTCTCGAAGTCCCGCCGCAGGCCTTCCAGCATCAGCGTCCAGGCATCGCCCTGGTTGAGGACGAACTTCTGCAGGAGCGCCAGGGCGGTCCGCGTGCCGTCCTCGGCGACGTGCTCCACCACGCCGAGCAGCGCGGGCGTGTTGGCGAAATGCGCCTGCTCGGTGAGGAAGCGGCCGATCTCGATCTCGGGATGCGTGCCGGGCTGCAGCCGGCGCAGGAGCTTGAGCATCATCCGCGCGCCGATGGCGATCGAGGTGTTGCTCTGCTCCGCCGAGAGGCGGCGCACGTCGGCGGCGTCGAACGGCACCTCCGGGTCGTAGGCCGAGGTGGTCGAGAACACGACGCTGCCGCGCTCGGACGGGATCGTCACGCCGTCGCGCATCGCCTCGATCAGGGCGACCGTGAAGGGCGCGGCGGCGGCGGCCTCGTAGAGGAGGCCGGTGCGCGGCCCGCGGCGCACGCGGGCGACCGCGTGGTCCATCAGCGCCTCGTCCTCGCGGCCCTCCTCGACGGCGAGCGGGACGAAGTAGTCCTGGCGCTCGCCGTTCGCGAGGGTCACCGCCACCCGCGGCAGCAGGAACTTGCCCTCGCCGGACGCATCCTTGACGATCGCGCTGTCATCGACCTGCACCGACTTGATGCGCGAGCCCTTGGCGCCGAACCAGCGCCGCGAGCCGATGAAGGGCGGGGCGACCGTGCGCTCGAAGGCGGTGCGCTCGCGGCCCTTGATCAGGGTCTCGACGCCGCCGGTCAGCACCAGGGTGAACAGTTCCGGGCTCTGCGGCTGCGGCCCGATCTCGCCGGTATTCGCGACCGAGAGCGAGAACCAGTAGAATCCGTAGGCCGGGAGCGTCAGCAGGTAGGGCAGTTCGCCGATGGCCGGGAAGGCGCTGCCGCCGGTCAGCTCGATCGGGATCGCGCCGCGCAGATCCGACAGGTCGAGCTGGACCGCCTGCGGCGCCCGCGAGAGATTGGCGACGCAGAGGATGCGCTCGTTCTCGTGCTCGCGGATCCAGGCGAGCACCTTGCGGTTCGTCGGGTAGAGGAACTGGATCGCGCCGCGCCCGAGGGCGACGGAGTTGTTGCGGATCGCGATCATGCGCCGCGTCCAGTTCAGGAGCGAGGTCTGCGCCTGAATCTGCGCCTCGACGTTGATCGCGTCGTAGCCGTAGATCGGGTCTTGGATCGCCGGCAGGAACAGCTTCTGCGGGTTGGCCCGCGAGAAGCCGCCGTTGCGGTCCGGCGACCACTGCATCGGCGTGCGCACGCCGTCGCGGTCACCGAGATAGATGTTGTCGCCCATGCCGATCTCGTCGCCGTAGTAGAGCACCGGCGTGCCGGGCATCGACAGGACGAGGGACTTCATCAGCTCGATCTTGCGCCGGTCGTTCTCCAGAAGCGGCGCGAGGCGGCGACGGATGCCGAGATTGATGCGGGCCCTCCGCTCGGCGGCGTAGAACGACCAGAGGTAATCACGCTCCTCCGCCGTCACCATCTCGAGCGTCAGCTCGTCGTGGTTGCGCAGGAAGATGGCCCACTGGCAGCCCTCGGGGATCTCCGGGGTCTGGCGCATGATGTCGGTGATCGGGTGCCGGTCCTCGCGGGCGATCGCCATGTACATCCGCGGCATCAGCGGGAAGTGGAACGCCATGTGGCATTCGTCGCCGTCGCCGAAATACTGCGCCGTCTCCTCCGGCCACTGATTGGCTTCCGCCAGAAGCATCCGGTCGGGATAGCTCTCGTCGAGCGCCGCGCGGATCTTCTTGATGACGTCGTGCGTCTCGGAAAGGTTCTCGCAGTTCGTGCCGTCGCGCTCGATCAGGTAGGGGATCGCGTCGAGGCGCAGCCCGTCCACGCCCATGTCGAGCCAGTAGCGCATCACCTCGATCACGGCCTCCAGCACGGCCGGGTTATCGAAGTTGAGATCGGGCTGGTGCGAGTAGAAGCGGTGCCAGAAATACTGCTTGGCGACCGGGTCCCAGGTCCAGTTCGAGGCTTCCGTGTCGAGGAAGATGATGCGCGTGTCGCTGTATGGCTCGTCGGTGTCCGACCAGACGTAGAAGTTCCGTTCGGGTGAGCCGGGGGGCGCCTCGCGGGCGCGCTGGAACCAGGGATGCTGGTCCGAGGTGTGGTTGATGACGAGCTCGGTGATGACGCGCAGGCCGCGCTCGTGCGCCGCCGCCACGAAGGCCCGGAAATCCTCCATCGTCCCGTAGGACGGGTTGATGTCGCGGTAGTCGGCGATGTCGTAGCCGTCGTCGCGCAGCGGCGAGGGATAGAACGGCATCAGCCAGATCGCCGTGACCCCGAGGTCGCGGACGTAGTCGAGCTTCTGCGTCAGCCCCTCGAAGTCTCCGATCCCATCGTTCGACGAGTCGAAGAACGACTTGACGTGGATCTGGTAGATGATGGCGTCACGGTACCACTGCGGATCGCTGCGATCGATCATCCCGTCGCTGCCTCACGTCACTTTCGAGAGCGGAACCGGGCCCTGCGGCGCCGGACTGCGAGCCTCCTCGGCCCGCTTCTTGGCGAGAACACGACGGTGACCGCCGCATTCCGCCCGATCTAGAGCGCCCCGCGCCGAAAGTGGAGGCCGCTTCGGCGCGGGAGCGAATGTCAGGAGCGCCGCGGCCGAAGCCGCCAGACGATCGCCGAGCGGTCGGCCGGATCGAGGGCGATCCGGTGGCTCTTGCCGTAGAGCTCGAACTTGTAGCCCGCGAGCAGATCCTCGACCTCCACCGCCCCGTCATCGGGCAGACCGAGCAGCCAGAGCGGCACCTCGTAGGTGCATTCCTGGCGGTTCCTCGGGTCGAGGTTGACCATCACGAAGACGCAGTTGTCCCGCTCCGGCGTCACCTTCGCGTAGGCGATGATGTTGTCGTTGAAGGCGCCCGTGAAGTGGATGTTCCGGAAGTCCCACAGGGCGGGGTTGTCGCGGCGGATCTGGTTGAGCTTGATGATGTGCTCGCGGATGTTGCCGGGACGGTGGTAGTCCCAGGCCTTCAGCTCGTACTTCTCCGAGTCGAGATACTCTTCCTTGCCCGGATAGGGCGCGGCCTCGCACAGCTCGAAGCCGTTATAGATGCCGTAGATCGACGACAGCGTCGCCGCCAGCGTCGCACGGACGATGAAGCCCGGCCTTCCGCTCGTTTGCAGGTAATAGGGATTGATGTCCGGTGTGTTGGCAAAGAAGTTCGGGCGGTAGTACTCGCCCATCTCGCCGGCGAGCTCAAGGGCGTACTCTGTGAGCTCCGCCTTCGTGTTGCGCCAGGTGAAGTAGGTGTAGCTCTGCTGGTAGCCGGCCTTGGCCAGCTTCTTCATCATCTTCGGCCGGGTGAAGGCTTCCGCCAGGAAGATCGCGTCCGGATACTGCGCGTTCACTTCACCCAGCATCCACTCCCAGAACGGGATCGGCTTGGTGTGCGGGTTGTCGACCCGGAAGATGCGGGCGCCGTGGGCGCACCAGCCCAGCACGATGTCGCGCAGCTCGATCCAGAGCGAGGGCAGAGCGCCGCCGTAGAAGTGGACGTTGGAGATGTCCTCGTACTTCTTCGGCGGATTCTCGGCGAATTTCAGCGTGCCGTCCGGCCGCCACTCGAACCATTCGGGGTGGTTCTTGATCCAGGGATGGTCGGGCGAGCACTGGATCGCGAAGTCGATGGCGACTTCCATGCCGTGGGCGTGGGAGGCCGCGACGAGCTGGCGGAAATCCTCCAGCGTGCCGAGCTCGGGATGCACGGCCTCGTGGCCGCCCTCCTCCGAGCCCACCGCGTAGACCGAGCCGACATCGCCGGGTTGGGCCTTGAGCGTGTTGTTCTTGCCCTTGCGATTGGTCTTCCCGATCGGGTGGATCGGCGTGAAGTAGAGCACGTCGAAGCCGAGTTCGCGGATCTCCGGCAGGCGGCGGATCACGTCCGCGAAGGTGCCGTGGCGGTTCGGATCACCCGATTGCGAGCGCGGGAAGATCTCGTACCAGGCCGAGAAACGGGCGGCGAGGCGGTCGGCGATGACCGGGATGTTCACCGGATAGCGCGAGAGGTTCACCCGCTCGGCGTTGCGGCGGATGAGCGCCGTCGCCTCGGGCGCCAGGATCTTTTCGAGGATCACGGGCGAGCCCTCGGGCTCGGCGGCGAGCGAGCGGATCAGCGCGTCGAGCCGCTGCTTGTCGGCCCCGCTCGCCAGATCCTCGGCGATCTGGATCAGCTCGACGCCCTCGATCGTCTCGAGGCGCACATCGACGCCGGCATCGCGTTTCTTGAGGGTGTCGCGCACCCAGGAGGAGAAGCCGTCGCGCCACGCCTCGATGGTGAACTCGTAGCGGGCGTTCCGCTCCAGCGGGAAGTGGCCGGCCCAGCGGTCGTTGTCGACGAAGACCATCGGGTCGCGCCGCCACGTCTCCTCGCCGACGACGCGGGAGAGGATCGCCGCGTTGATGATCTCGTGGCCGTCGGAGAAGATGTCGGCCTCGACGCGCACCTGCTCGCCGACGACGCGCTTCACCGCCGAGCGACCGCCGTCGATCTCCGGCGTCACCGCCTCGATGACGACGCGGCCCTTGCCCTGGGGCGTCGTCGGGGGCGGCGGGGCGGCGACCTTCGCGCGCTCGGCCACGAGGATGCGCAGCTCGCCCGGCTGGAGGTCGATGCTGGCGCCCGGATGGAAGGCGATGGGTTCGGCTTCGGGCGTCCGGTCGAGGAAGGTACCGAGCTGGCCGCCGGTCCGCTCGATAAGGCGGCCGGCATCGACGGGCGCGGGCTTGTCGCCCGGATTGTACAGGACGAGCGTCGCCGAATGCGCCGAGGCCGCGTGGCCGGTATCCGTGCGGAACAGGGCGGTGAAGGGCGCGTCGGGCGCCGAGAGGCGCATCTGCGCGCCCTCGACATTCGCGGCCGGGATCTCGGCCTTCAGGGCGTTGATCGCCGCGATGGTGGCGGAGATGTCGATGCCGGTGTCGTGCTCGCGCGAGCCCGGATGGGTCTCGACCACGTGCAGCGCGCGGCGATAGCCCCATTCGTAGCCGATCGGCATCAGCACGCCGGCCGAGAAGAAGGCCGCGAGGGCGTAGCGCGTCTTCAGCCGATGGGCGACCGCCTCCGCCCCGCCGGGGATGTCGGCGGCGAGCCGGCTCATGTCGTGGTTCTCGGGGAAGGCGATGGAGGGCGCGACCACCCGCAGCCGCTCGTACTGCTCCAGGGCCCAGGGCGCCTTGAGGTTCCACCAGGCGAAGGAGTTGAACAGGTAGTCGAAGCCGGCGCCCGCCGTCGCCTGCGCCTCCTCGAAGGTGCAGCCCAGGGTCTCGGCGGCGAACAAGGTCTCGGGCTCGCGCTGCTTGGCGGCCTCGATCAGGGCGCGCCAGACATCCGGCGGCACCTTGTAGGCGGCGTCACACCGGAAGCCGCGGACGCCGAGGCGCTGCAGCCGGCCGATATAGCCGTCGAAGATGCGGACCAACTCGCCCCGAGCCTGCTCGGAATGGTAGTCGAGTTCGATCAGGTCTCCCCAGACCGTGCGCTTCGACGGATCGTCCGGATCGATCGCCGCCGGGCTCACCGGCTTGCCCTCGGCGTCGCGGACGAACAGGTCGGGCCGTTCGTGGAACAGGCGGGCGTTGTCGGCGGTGTGGTTGATGACGAGGTCGCTCATCACCGAGACGCCGTGCGACTCGGCCGCCCGGCAGAACCGCGCGAGTTGCTCGTCGTCGGGCGTGCCGTCCGCGTCGCGGAACCGCTCGTCCAGAGCGTCGAGATCGGCCACGGCGTAGAGGCTGCGCGAGCCGCCGGTCTGGTGGAACGGGTTGAGATAGACCCAGTCGAATCCGAGACCGGCGATGCGCGGCAGCTCCGCCGTCCAGGCCGAGACCGTGCCGACGAGGAGCGGAAACAGGTTGTAGATGCGCGGTCCCTCGGCGCGGGGTGCGAAGGCGGCCGGCAGGGCCACCGTCTCCGCCCCGGTGCGGGTCGCGGGCGCCATCGCGGTGTTCGGTGCGTTCATCGATCGCCTCCGTCTTGTCGCTTCACGCCTTCGCGCGTTCTGATGGGTCGAGGCCGTGGGGGTGGCTGTCTCGTAACGCCCGCGGGCCCGGTCCGGTCACGGCGGCTGTGACCGGAAATTCCGTGCGGCGCCCTCAGGCGGCCCGCCTCAGCACCACATAGGGCAGCGTTGCGAAGAGTTGACCGAGGTCGAGCCGGCCGCCCTCGCTGGCGAGTTCGCCGCCGCCGACGACGTCCACCCACCGGCTGCCTTCCGGTACCGGCAAGGCCGTTCCGGCGAAGGTCTCGCCCGACCAAGCCGATTCGGGCGTCAGCCGTGCGACGAGGCGCGGCACCGCCACCAGCAGGTCGTCCTCGCCGGAGGTCGCCGCGGAGCGAGTGAAGGCGACGACGTGATCGGCGCGCCCACCCTCCGCGACCAGCGGCCGGTAGTCGGCATCGGCGTAGAAGGCCGGGCGCGCCGCACGGTCGGCGAGCAGGCGGGCCAGCGTCGCCTGCTTCACGCGGCCGTCGGTCCACGTGCCGATCAGCGCGGCCGGCGCGCCCCCGGCCTCCAGCGCCCGCGCCCGCTCCTCGTAATCGACCGGCCGGCGGTTGTCGGGATCGACGAAGGAGAAGTCCCAGAACTCGGTGCCCTGATAGGTGTCGGGAATGCCCGGCAGGGTGCATTTGAGAACCGTGCGCCCGAGCCCGGCGATCATGCCGAGGAAGGCGAGCCGCCGCACCAGCGGCCGCAGCCGTTCCAGGCAATCCGAGCCGGGGGTGATCAGGGCCGCGAAGAGCGCGTGGACGGCACCCTCGTAGCCCTCGTCGACGTTGACCCAGCTCGACCGGCGCTTGCTCTCGCGCAGGGCCTTCTCGGCATAGGCGTCGAGCCGCTTGCGGAAATCCTCGATCGCACCGGCGTCGTCGCGCTCCAGGAGCTCCAGCGGCCACGCGCCGAGGATCGCCTGGAGGAACATCCACTGGTCGTTGGCGTCGGGCGCCGGCTCGCCCTCGATCGGCTTGATGTAGCTTTCCGAGGCGCGCCGCCACGTATCCCAGGCGCGCGCCCATTCTTCCGGCAGTTCCGAGAGGGCGAGCTGGCGCGAGCGCGCATCCTCGCCGCGCTTGGTGTCGTGGGTGGCCGTGGTGATCATCGCGTTCGGCCAGTCGCGGGCCCGCGCGGCCTGGAGCGCGTGGAAATGCTCGGCGTCGAGGCCGTACTCGCCGGGATCGCCGCCGACCTCATTGAGGGCGAGCAGCTCGACGAAGCGGTAGAACAGCGTGTCTTCCAGGCTCTTGGCCATGACCGGGCCGGTGAGCTGCTGGAAACGGCGGCGGAAGCGCAGCACGACCTGCTGGTCCGGGTGTCCGGCCCCGCCGACATCGATGCGGCCGAGCAGGGCGTCCGCGGCGAAGTCGTGCACGGACCGATCCGGCAGGGCGCTCCAGCGCTTGGCCTTGCGCACGGCGCCCTCGATCAGGCGCACGTCCTCCAGCTCGATCTCGGTCTCGTCGAGGTCGCCCGGCAGGTAGGAGCGGTAGACGGGGAAGCGCGCCACGATCTCGATCAGCGCCCGGCGGATCGCGTTGGTGGAGAAGTCGCGGGTGCGCCGGTCGGAATCGGCGATCTGCTTGAGGTCGCCGGTCATCACCTCGAGTTCCGAGGCGAAGCTGATCTCCAGAATCTCCGCCTTGGCGGCCCGGAACTGGAAGCCGTAGGGCTCGTCCATATCAGTGGCCCACCGATAGAACTTCTCGATGCGCGGCTTCAGCGCCTTGTCGACCAGGATGCCGTCGAGCTGGTTCAGCACGTCGTAGCCGGTTGTGCCGGCCACCGGCCAGTCGCGCAGCTTCTCGCCGGGCTCCAGAATCTTCTCGACCACGATGTAGAAGCCGGGCCCGACCGCCGCCTGGAGCGCGCGGGCGTAGCCGAGCGGGTCGGCGAGACCGTCGATATGGTCGATGCGCAGGCCGTCGATCCGGCCCTCGCCGATCAGGCGGAACAGCAGGTCGTGCGACCGGGCGAAGACGTCGGACAGCTCGACGCGCAGGCCGGCGAGCGAGTTCACGTCGAAGAAGCGGCGATAGTTGATGTCGCTCGACGCGATCCGCCAATGGGCGAGCCGGTAGGATTGCTGTTCGAGCAGCCGGTGCAGCGGCCCGAAGCTGTCGGGATAATCGCGGTTGCCGTTGAGGAGATGCAGCGCCCGGTAGATCGAGGCGGCGATCTGCGGCGAGGCCCGCACGGCGCCGGCCAGCTGGCGCTTCAGTTCCTCGGCAACCTCCGGCATGGCCCGGCGGCGCTCAGGGTTCGTCTCCTCGCCCATGGCGCGCAGGCGCTCGGTGATCGAGAGCACCTCCGCCGACATGTCGTCGCCGATCTCGCCGAGCGCCGCCAGCGCCCGGTTCAGGATCGTCGGGTATTGCAGCGGGCAGATCGGGAACTGGTGCTCGTAGTGCCAGACGCTGAAGGCGCCGGCGCCCTCATCGAACCGCAGTTCCAGCGTGCCCTTCTCCAGCGCCTCGCCGTAGCGCTCGCCGAGGAAGGGGATGACGAGCTTGCCGTTGGCGCCGAGCCGCTCCCAATCGATGTCGAAGGCGTTGGCCGCGGGCGACAGGCCGCCCCATTCGAGCACCGAGAGCCACCACGGATTGTCGGCGCCGCCGACGCCCATGTGGTTGGGCACGATGTCGAGCAGGAGCTTCAGGCCGTGCGCGTGGAGCGCGTCGGTGAAGCTGCGGAAACCCTCCTCGCCGCCGATCTCCGGGTTGATCTGCGAGTGATCGACGATGTCGTAGCCGTGGGTCGAGCCCGGCCGCGCCCGCTGCAGCGGCGAGGCGTAGACGTGACTGATGCCGAGCTTCGCGAGGTACGGGACGATCTTCTCCGCGTCGGCGAAGGTGAAGCCCTCGTGGAACTGCAGCCGGTAGGTTGCCCGCGGCGGGGCCGAAGCGAGGCGTGCGGCGCCGGAACGCGGCCCGCGCTCCTCCGCCGAGAGGGCGGCGGCGAGCTTGGCGAGCGGACCGCCCGGCGCGGCGATGGCCTCTAGGTTTCGGTCGAGCTTGCGCCGCCAGTTCGGGTAGCCCTCGGTCGAGCCCGGCACGTTGGCCTGGGAGAGTTCGCCGACCACGTCCTCGTACTGCACGGCGGTGAGGATCGAGGGCGCGCGGGCGAGGTAGCGCGCCGCGGCCTCGAAGGGCGCGTGTTCCGGCGGCTCGGAACTCGGCACGAGCTGCTCCGAGGCCAGGGCCTCGGACAGGCGCCAGCGCTCGGCCACGCGCTCGGTGCGCTCGGCCTCGGCCCGGTCGGCGTCGTAGAGGCCGAGCGATTGCCGCGTGTCGGTATCGACCCCGCGCCACCAGCCGACGAAGGTCGGCAGGTCGTGGGTGGTGATCGCCGTGAGTGCGTCCTTCGGATAGGCCTCGGGCGCCGTGAAGGCGCCGCCGTGCTCGCGCTCGAAGGCGAGGATGCGGTAGCTCAGGATGCCCGACGACATCAGCGCGTCGGAGAAGCCCTCCGGCGCGGTGCCGAGATCCTCGGCGATGACGAGGCACTTGGCCCGGTGGCTCTCCAGCCGCAGCACCGCCAGCATCGGCTCGAACGGCATCGCGACGTAGGCACCCTCGCGGGCGGACTTGCCGAGCGGGATCAGGAACAGGCGCGCGAGCTGGAAGGCGTGGTCGATGCGGATCGCGCCGGCATGGCGCATGTTCGCCTTCACCAGCGCCCGGAACGCCTTGAGGCCGTCGCGCTCCATCTCCAGCGGATCGAAGGCGGGCAGGCCCCAATCCTGGCCCTTCGGCGCCAGGAGATCCGGCGGCGCGCCGATCGAGACGCCGTTGGCGAAGCGCTCGGGGTGCGACCAGATCTCGGACCCGCCCCGGTCGGCGCCGACCGCGAGGTCGCGGTAGAGCCCGAGCCGCATGCCGGCCTTGAGCGCCGTCTCGGACGAGGCCCTGAGCTGGCTGTCGGCGAGGTATTGCAGGAAGACGTGGTAGGCAATGCGCTCGGCGTGGTTCTCGGCGAAGGCGTGCACGGCTTCGGTGCCGGCGCGGCGGTACTCCTCCGGCCAGTCGCCGAGCCAGTGCGCGCCCTGTCTCCGGAAGTGCTCGGAGAGCGCGTCGAAGGTCGCGTGCGATTCGAGGTTCTCGCCCCCCTCCTCGCGGAACGTGGCGAAGCCGGCATCCTTGCCGGCCCTCGCATCCGAGCCTTCCCAATAGGCTTCGAGGATGGGCGAGAGCACCTCCCACACGCCGGCATGATCGACGAGGGAGGTATCGCGCAACGCCTCGATGCGGTCACGGTGGCTCTCGAGAAGGTCGGCCGCGGGGCTGCCGGCAAAGCCCGGCAGCGCGCCCGGCTCGATGTAGAGCGTTTCGAGGAACAGCCGTGAGGACGGCGAGTAGGGCGAGATCTTCGCCCGGTCGGTCGGGAACAGGGCGTGGGCTGGGCTGAGCCCCAGGAATGAGGCGCCGCGAAGGGCGGCATCGCGGGCGGCGCGGCCGGCATCGGCGTAGGTGCCGATGCCGAGGTTGCTCGGCGAGCGCAGGCCGTAGAGCTGCGCGGCGAGCCCCCAGTCGCGGGCGCCGTCCTCGGCATAGGCGCGCGGACGCCAGCAGCGCTGCGGCGCCGCGACGATCCAGGCCTGCGCCCGGCGATCGCCCACTGTGACGGTGAGTTGGTGATAGCCCGGCGTCAGCGGCGGCAGGTCGAACCCCGCACCTTCCTCCGAGGCGGTGAGCGTGGCGCGTCCCTCGCGGGAGCGGTCGTGCTCGTCCACCAGCCGCCACGCGACGGCGCCCGAGGTGACGCCCATCCGCACCGGAACGCGCAGGCCGCGGCGCGCCTCGGCCGACAGGAGCGGCGGCACCACGTTGCCGCGCACGGCCTCGACCGCGTCGAGGCTTTTCCGGATCGCGTCGTCATCGCCGGCGGAGAACCCCAGGGCTTCGAGCATGCCGCGGCGAACGTCGAGCGGCGTGTCGACCCGCTGCCCGAAGGCGTCGGTGAATCCGTCGGCGATGCCGACGAGGTTGGCGAGACGTTCGAGGGCACTCACGTCCGAAACACTCACGTCCGAGCCGGTCACTTGGCGCCCCCGATCAGGAAGACGCCGGTCCAGGAGGAGAGCTGCAGGGCCTGCCGCGACACGCCGTTCGACCAGATCACCTGTCCGTCATCCACCTTCGCCTCGTAGTCGTCGTCGCCGACATTGGCGACGAAGCGCAGCCAGCCGTTCTCGTAGCGCCACGTGCAATCCACCACGCCCGGGGCCGGGATCTCGGCCCTGGCGCCGAGGAACCGGCTCTTGGTGAGCGGCACGACGCTCTGCCGGCGAATCTGAAGGAGGTTGCGGGTGTCGGCCCAGACGGCGCGATGCGGCTCGGTCTCGGCCTCGTCCCAGTCGATCTTCGAATCCTCGAAGGTCTTGGCCTCGGTCGGATCGGGGATCACGGAGGTGTCGTCGGCAAACGCCGCGAAGCTCTTGAACTCGCGGCGGCGTCCCTCGCGGACCGCCTTGTTCAGTTCCTCGTCCGGCGCGAAATCCACGAAGAACAGGAACGGCGCCGAGGCCGACCATTCCTCGCCCATCCACAGCATCGGGATCTGCGGCGCGAGCAGAAGGCCGGCGCGGGCGAGCGCGAGCTTCTTCGGGTCCGAGAGGTGGCTCAGGCGCTCGCCGAGCGCGCGGTTGCCGACCTGATCGTGGTTCTGAAGGAAGGTGACGAAGGCCGAGGGAGGCAGGTGCGCCGAGGGCTCGCCGCGGGGATGGTTGTCGAGGGTCGGGAAGGGCTCGCCCTGATAGGCGAAGCCCTCCGCGAGGCAGCGCGCCAGATGCTCGACCGGCTTGTCGGCGAAGCTCGCGTAGTAGCCGGCATCCTCGCCGGTCAGCAGCACGTGCCAGCAATGGTGCAGGTCGTCGGCCCACTGCGCGCTGTGACGGAGCGGCCGGCTTTCGTCGTCGCGTTCCAGCCAGCGCGCCTGGTTGGCCTCGTTCTCCAGGATCAGGTGGACATGGCGATCCGGGAAGGTGGTGCGGATCGTCTCGCCGAGTTCGGCCAGGAAGTGTTTTTCCGAGTCATCGAGGATCGCGTGCACCGCGTCGAAGCGGATGCCGTCGAAATGAAACTCCTTCAGCCAGTAGAGCGCGTTCTCGATGAAGAAGTCGCGCACGACCGGGCCCGACTCTTTCCCATCGAAATTGATGCCGGCGCCCCACGGAGTCTGGTGGCGCTCGGTGAAGAAGGTCTTGGCGTAGGAATGCAGATAATTCCCAGCCGGGCCGAAGTGGTTGTAGACGCAGTCGATCAGCACCATCAGGCCCTTGGCGTGGGCGGTGTCGATCAGGTGCTTGAGCTCGTCCGGCCGGCCATAGGCCGAATCCGGGGCGTAGGGCAGGACGCCGTCGTAGCCCCAATTGCGGGTGCCCTTGAAGTCGGCGAGCGGCAATAGCTCGATCGCCGTCACGCCGAGATCGACCAGATCGTCGAGCCGCTTCCCCAGGCCCGCATAGGTGCCCTCGGGCGTCGCGGTGCCGACATGCAGCTCGTAGACGACAGCCTCTTCCCAGGGACGTCCGGTCCACTCGCCGTCCGACCACGCATAGGCGTTCGGATCGATCACTTCAGAGGGCGCGGAGACGTCCTCGGGCTGAAACCGCGAGGCGGGATCGGGCACCACGAGATCGCCGTCGATGCGGAAGCCGTAGCGGGCGCCGGCCTTCACGCCCGGAACCGTCGTGCGGCGCCAGCCCTCGCCGACATCGGGAATCGGATAGTCGGCCCCATCCACGACGAGGGTCACGTCTTTGGCGGTCGGCGCCCAAAGGGCGAACCGCACACCGTCCTCGGCAAACTCGCTGCCGAACCGCATCGCATGGGCGCGCCGCATCAGGCCACCGGTCTCCGCTGGAGTAAAAGTGCCTCACGAAACTCCCGATCACCGACCATTTCCCTGCGGCCGCGACGATGCAGCGGGATCTTCGTGAGAGACACTCGAAAATCGATCGTCGCTCAGGCTGGGCGGGCGTTTCTGTGTCTCACAAGGCGCCCGGCGCCCGCTTGTTCCCCAGCCTCGGCAGTTATGGCGTCGGCGGCCCGCGGCAACCGCCCGGTGTGACGGAATCGCTGCACTGCACACGACGCGGTCCCAACATGCGAAGGGCCCCCCGCCGGTGCCGGCGGGGAGCCCTTCACGTGATCGCGTTCGGCGTGAGCGGAGGTCAGGCGCTGATCGTCGGGCCGCCGCCTTCCGAGCGACGCTTGGCCATGAAGGCGTCGAACTGCTCGCGGTCCTTGGCCCGCTTCAGCTCCTCGACGAACTCGGCGAAGGCCCGGCTCTCTTCCTGGAGAGCGCGGCGGCGCGCTTCCAGACGCTCCAGCTCGGCCCGGCGATACTCCTCGAAGGCCCAGTTGCCGGAGGCGGCGCCGGTGCCGGACGTGCCCTTGGCCGCCTCGAAGGCGCGGGCGAAGCGCGACCGGCCATCGCCGCCGGCGAAGCTGAAGCTGCCGCTGTTGGCGAACTCCTTCATCTGGCCGAGCGCGGGGTAGCCCGCGATCTTCCAGGCGACGTAGGCGACGGCGATCGGCCACCAGTAGACGAAGGCGACGACGATCGCGCCGATTTCGAGCGAACGCTTGGGAAAGGGGCCGCTCCGGCGAGACCCGCCGCAGGACCAGGGAGTGGTGGAGGACGTGTTCACGGCTGAGGGCTCCGGGTGTGAATGTGAACAACATTCACATGCGCAGCCGCCTCGGCCGTTTCAAGAGCCGGGGCTCAAGGCTTTTCGCGCCCCCTTCCGCCGGCGCCGTGAACGAGCGCCAGGACGCCCGCGCGCAGCAGCTCGTACTTGTCCGGGCCAGATTTCGGCAGCTGGCCGGCGGCCGACAGCGTGGCAATGCCGTGCGAGAGGGCCCAGACCTCGAGCGCGAGGAAGCGCGGATCGACCCCGTCGAAGCCGTCGGGGAAGGTCGAGCGCAGGGCTTCGACCAGCAGGTCGAACGGGTTCGGCCGGTCGGCGGCGGGGGCGAGTGCGGCGTGGCCCCGCACCTCGAAGATCGCCGCGTAATAGCCCGGCTCCTCTTCGGCGAAGGCGAGATAGGCCTCGCCCATGCGGGTGAAGCGCTCCAGCGGCGTGCCGCGACCCGACAGCGCCCGCGCCAGCCGCTCGGCGAGATCGGAGAAGCCGCGGCCCGCGACCTCCTCCAGCAACGCCTCTCGGCCGCGGAAATGGCGGTAGAGCGCGGCGGGCGTGACGCCGACCAGCCGGGCCGCATCGACGAGGGTGAAGCCGCCGATGCCGCGCTCGGCGATGAAGCGGCGCGCGGCCTCGATCAGCGCCTCCTTGAGGTTGCCGTGATGGTAGCTGCGCCGGTCTCCCGGTCCCTCGCGCCAGGGTCGCACCCGTCCATTCCTCCGCGCTGACCGATCGCACGCATGTAACCGCCGGAGACTCGCATCGGTTACGCGCCGCGACCGCCCATGGTTCAGCCTGAAGCCATTCCGGCCTTTTCCTCCGAGTCGGTCTACGAGTCGACCATCTTTTCCGCTTGTCAGGCTTGACCTCGTCGCGAAAATGAAACGTTATAAAGTAACAATCTCTTTCGTTGCCGTCGGACGTTTCATGCCTCAAACCGATGCCCGCCTTCCCGTCACCGTGCTGTCCGGCTTCCTCGGCGCCGGCAAGACGACGCTGCTCAACCATGTCCTCAACAACCGCGACGGGCGACGCGTCGCCGTGATCGTCAACGACATGAGCGAGGTGAACATCGATGCCGACCTCGTCCGCGAGGGCGGCGCGGGTCTGTCGCGCACGGACGAGCGGTTGGTGGAGATGACCAACGGCTGCATCTGCTGCACCCTGCGCGACGACCTGCTCGCTGAGGTCCGCCGCCTCGCCGCCGAGCGGCGCTTCGACTACCTCTTGATCGAGGGGACCGGCATCGCCGAGCCGCTGCCGGTGGCGAGCACCTTCTCCTTCCGCGACGAGGCGGGCCACGCGCTGAGCGACGTCGCCCGGCTCGACACGATGGTGACCGTGGTCGATGCGGTGAACCTCCTGAAGGATTACGGCTCGAACGACTTCCTGCGCCAGCGCGGCGAGACGGCGGGCGCCGAGGACAGCCGCACCCTGGTCGATCTCCTGGTCGAGCAGATCGAGTTCGCCGACGTAGTGGTGATCAACAAGGCTCGCGACGTCTCGCCGGACACGCTCGACCTCGTCCGCTCGGTGGTGCGGGGTCTGAACGCGGATGCGCGCATCGTCGAGGCCTCGCACGGGCAGGTCCCGTCGGAGGCGATCCTCGATACCGGCCTGTTCGACGAGGAGAAGGCGCAGGAGCACCCGCTCTGGTTCAAGGAACTGTACCGTGCCCACGAGCACGTGCCCGAGACCGAGGAATACGGCATCGGCTCCTTCGTCTACCGGGCGCGGCGGCCGTTCGACCCGCAGCAGTTCCAGGCTTTCGCCAACACGACCTGGCCGGGGCTGATCCGGGCGAAGGGCCATTTCTGGCTCGCGACCCGGCCCGAATGGGTCGGCGAATTCTCGCTGGCCGGTGCCGTCGCGCATATCGGCGCCATGGGGTTCTGGTGGGCGGCGGTGCCGCGCCAGCGCTGGCCGGAGGAGGCGGTCTTTCGCGAGCGCCTCCACACGGTCTGGAGCGAGGTCTGGGGCGACCGGCGCCAGGAACTCGTCTTCATCGGCCGCGGCATGGATCGGGACGCGATCACCGCCGCGCTCGATGCCTGCCTCGTCGGCTCGGCGCAGATCCGGCGCTTCGATCCGGAGGCCTATCGCGACCTGCCCGATCCGTTTCCGGCCTGGCGCCGGGCGGCCGCCTGAGTCCGATGGGCTTCATCAGCCTGAAGGACTGGCGTGCCCGCTCGGCGGGACTGGCGCAAGCGGCAGCCCGCGCGAAGGCGGTGCTGCGACCGGCCCTGGATCTCGGCGAGGCGGACGCGCTCTCCGTCAATGAGATCGCCTGCGCCGATCCCGGCTGCCCGGACGTCGAGACCGTCGTGCTGGTGATGCGGGCCGGCGAGCCGACGCGGGCCCTGCGCTTCCGCGGGCCGCTCGACGATCTCGATTCGGCTGCCGCCCGCGCCCTGGCGCAGGAGGAGATCCGGCTCCGCGCGGTTTGAAGCCGGCTTTCATCATTCCGTCTTGGTCGGCATGGGAGTAGGCCTTGGGCCGACTCCATCCAGCCCCGGCCCGAGCGCGGACATGAGCATCAAATTGCGACCGCTGGAGCGCGAAGACCTCCTCTTCGTGCACCAGCTCAACAACAACGACAGCATCATGCGCTACTGGTTCGAGGAGGCCTACGAGTCCTTCGCCGAGCTGGCGCAGCTCTACGAGCGCAACATCCACAATCAGACCGAGCGGCGCTTCATCATCGCCACGGACCGGAGCGAGCCGGCGGGCATGGTCGAGCTCGTGGAGATCAACCACCTGCACCGACGCTGCGAGTTCCAGATCGCGATCCACCCCGATCATCAGGGCAAGGGCTACGCCAAGCGCGCCACCCGCATCGCCATCGACTACGCGTTCAAGGTGCTCAACATCCACAAGCTCTACCTGCACGTGGACAAGGACAACAAGCGCGCGGCCGGCATCTACGAGAGCTGCGGCTTCCGCCCCGAGGGCATTCTGAGGGACGAGTTCTTCGTCAACGGCCGCTACCGCGACGCGGTGCGGATGTGCCTATTCCAGCCCCACTACCTCGCCGAGCGCGGCGCGGGCGACGTCGCGGAGCCGGTGCTCAAGACCTGATCGGAGCGGCGCCGAGATATGAAAACGGGCCCCGAAGGGCCCGCATCCGTCCGCTGATCGGGAAAGAGAGCCTACCGGTACGGGTTGCCGTAGCGGGCGACGTAGGAGGTCGGGTCGATCGCGTCGACGGCCGAGAAATCGACGTTGCGGATCGCCGTCGAGCGGGCGCCGATGAACGGGCCGTTGGTGATCGGATCGGGCAGGATGCCGGCGCCGAAGCGGTCGTTGCGGCCGTAGACCGGGTTGAGCTGGTTCGACGCGGCGATGAAGGCCGGGTTGGTGGCCGGGTTCGACACGGAGCCGTTGCCCGGCTCGACCACGTTGCCGGCATCGAGCCAGGAGCGCGGGCGGATGCGGATCGGCAGCGGCTGGCTCACGCGGACGTAACCGGGGTTGCCGTAGGGGCCCTGCGCCTCCGCACTGGTTCCGAACCCGATCGCGGTGAGGGTCATGGCGCCCAGAAGGGCAAGCTTGGAAAAGCGCATGGCGTACCTTGTCGTGTGAGAGGCGACTGTACGGGCCGTTCGTTAAGAATCCCGCTTGTTGAGGAGTAGACGCTCAGGCGTGGCCGTTGTTCCCGAAATATGGCCGCGCTTCGTCATTTTCGCCGTGTTTTTGCCGCATTGTTGCTCGCGGCCGCTTCGGCCACGGCGATGGAGCCCGTACGGTCGCCCGGCCCCGCCGCAGCAGCCTCCTCGGCCTGACAGGCGCTCGCGCGGGCGGCAATGTCGTCACCGAGCGTCGCCGTCACGCGGCCGGCCAGCGCGATCCGGTCGATGGCGCAGGCCACGGCGCGCGCCTCCGGCGCCTGCCCGAGGATGCCGCACAGCCAGCCGTCGATGGCCACCGCCTTCAGGTCGAGGCTGCGGAAGCCGATGCAGTTCCGCTTTCCGGCGGCCGAGAGCGTCGTCTCGACGGTCTCGAAGCCGCCGAGGCGGGTCGCCACGACGCCCCGTTCACCGGTCCGGAGGACGGACAGCCCGCGCCCGTCCGCCGCCCGGCGCACCAGGGTGACGAACAGGCTGGAGCCGGGCTCGATCCGGCTACCGGCATCGGTGGCGGTGACGAGGAGATAGGGCGCCTCGATCAGGTCGAACGCGCCCTGGCTCACGCTGTCCTCGCGCTGACCGTTGCCGGAATTCCAGCGCGCCGGCTCGACCTGCGGCGTGGGCTCGGCCGCATTCGCGCGCAGCATCAGCAGCGGTTCCGTCGCGGCGATGGCGCGCCGCGCGCCCTCGGCCGCCCGCGGCGGCTCGCTCCAGGCCCGCGGCGGTTCGGGCGCGGCGGCCCGGTCGCGGGCGACGAGGGAGAGGCCGGCGATCAGCGCGGCGCTGACCGCGAGCTTGGCCCCGAGCCGCATCGGCCGGCGCGGCCGGGGGCGCGTCAGGTCGCGGAGGTCGTCGGATTCAGGTTCGTGGGATCGATCGTGGGCGTCGTCCGGATAGGGGAGCATGCGCAGGCCTCTGTCGGGTCCGCGGGGCACGAGAGCCCTCGCCGTCCTTCGACCTCTGCCCTGCGGCCAGCCACCAGCGGGTTGCGCGGATGCGGCCTATCCTCGAAATTCTCGCCCGATGGTGAATCGCCGCCCGTCGGCGTCATCGCTTCGTCACTAGGGCACCGCCGCCGCCCGCGGGCGGCACTTGACAGGGCCGCGCGGCGGGCATCTTGCTCCCGGCGCCTGACGGGCCCACCTCGAACACGAATCGGGGCGGGCTCTTCAGCCTATGGAATCTTCCCGAACGAAGGGCCCGAGCGGTGCGTCCGCCGGCCACGGGAAGAGGCGGGCCGGTTGCATCCCGCCCGCGCAGCGGAGTTTGGTGAGATGGGTTACAAGGTCGCCGTCGTCGGAGCCACGGGCAATGTGGGCCGCGAGATGCTCGACATTCTGGCCGAGCGCGCTTTCCCGGCCGACGAGGTCGTGGCGCTGGCCTCCAGCCGCAGCCTGGGCCAGGAAGTCTCCTTCGGCGACAAGATTCTGAAGGTCAAAGCGCTCGACACCTACGACTTCTCCGACACCGACATCTGCCTGATGTCGGCGGGCGGCGACGCGTCGAAGGAGTGGAGCCCGCGGATCGGCCAGCAGGGCTGCGTGGTGATCGATAACTCGTCCGCGTTCCGCTACGACGCCGACGTGCCGCTGATCGTGCCCGAGGTGAATGCCGACGCGGTGGTCGGCTTCACCAAGCGCAACATCATCGCCAACCCGAACTGCTCGACCGCGCAGCTCGTCGTCGCGCTCAAGCCCCTCCACGAGGCGGCCACCATCAAGCGCGTCGTGGTCTCGACCTACCAGTCGGTCTCCGGCGCCGGCAAGGACGCCATGGACGAGCTGTTCAGCCAGACCCGCGCCGTCTTCACCGCCGGCGAGGTCGTGCAGAAGAAGTTCACCAAGCGCATCGCCTTCAACGTCATCCCGCACATCGATGTGTTCATGGAGGACGGCTACACGAAGGAAGAGTGGAAGATGGTCGCCGAGACCAAGAAGATGCTCGATCCCAAGATCAAGCTCACGGCGACCGCGGTGCGCGTGCCGGTCTTCATCGGCCACGCCGAGTCGGTGAACATCGAGTTCGAGCGCCCGCTCTCGCCTGAGCAGGCCACCGAGATCCTGCGCTCGGCCCCCGGCGTGCTGGTGATCGATAAGCGCGAGAACGGCGGCTACATGACCCCGCACGAGGCGGCGGGCGAGGATGCCACCTACATCTCGCGCATCCGCGAGGACGCCACGGTCGAGAACGGCCTGAACTTCTGGTGCGTCTCGGACAACCTGCGCAAGGGCGCGGCCCTCAACGCGGTGCAGATCGCCGAGGTACTGGTGAACCGCAAGCTCCTGAACAAGGCGCGTCAGGCGGCCTGACGCCTGCCACTAAACAACGTCCTCTGAGCGCCGCCCCTTCCGGGGCGGCGTTTTTGTTTGGGCCGAGAGCGGATCGCTGTTGCCTCTGCCATACGGCCTTGGAGATCCGATCATTGCTCTGGAACCTGCCCGGCTCAGCGCGGCCGGCTTTGCACCCCTTCTGAACAACTGCACGCGCACTCTTGCAACCAAAGCGAGCAGGTATTTTCCTGACACGGTCCGAATCATCGTGACGCAGGTGAAACCCCGCTGATAACCACGGCTCGACAGGTCCAGCAGCTCGTCCTTCCTCTTCTTGAGCATCACGCAGACCTCAAGCTCGTCACCAGTCATACGCTGTGGCTGACGCCGGTGACGCATGTTGCGCGGGAGATCTGGATCGATCGGACTTCGTCGGCTCGCCACTTCAATCCACAATGGACGTTGAACCCTCTCTTTCTGCCCAACGTGAGAGCAGCCACCCACGCTGGTTTTTGCTTGGAGTATATTCCTCGACTGAGTAACGTTGATGGACGAGCGAGAAATTGGTGTTGGGATGACCCTGAAATGCCAAAAGATTTCCTTGAGCAACTCAATAAAATCATAAAATTGCTTCGCAGTGCAGATACCTTACTTGCCTGTCGTTCTTTAACGGAGGCAACCATGGGCTATACTTGGGGAAAGGATTTTTTTGAAAATCTCGTCTACGATATTGCATTAGGGAATCTGAATTTAGCCCGATGCTGGTGGCAGAAAGTCCAGGCATCGCCTGCATTGCAGCATCCTCATCAAGATGAGCCATGGCGAACGTGGAGGCTGCGCATCCGATCCTTGCATGAGCCGCTGATGGAAGACGATCGCGCGGCGCTCGCGTCGATCTTGCATCGGTGGGAGCGCGAGAACATCGCCGGGACCAAGGCCGAGGCGATCTGGCAGCCATCACCATTTCCGCTCGAAGAGATGGCTTGAACAAGCCAACGGCGAATCCAGTGGGATAATTTCCCACATATTGTAGAAACAATCGACCGGCAGGAAGAGCGCATCGACGCGCGAGACTCTCCCCCTTGAACCGACGATGCCAAAGATCGCTTTGGTCCTCCCTCTCGAGAGAGGTTGCCCTTGTCGCGTTTCTGTTCTTCTGGGTCGCGGCGGTGATCGAAACCGAGCGGGGACCGGTCAAACCGACCCCGCCGCTCGTCCCCTACGGCGTTGCCGATCTGCCGTCCCGCGCCACCGCCTCCAGCGCAGCGATGTCACCGCCTCCGATCAGGGGCATGTGAGCGGTCAGCCGCGCGTCCGGATCCGGTCCGATCAGGGTCGTCGGCATGGCTGGCTCCCCTCCCCCGCGCCTGCGGGCTACTGTTTGCGGCCGGTCCAGGCCCCGTCCCGGCGTTCGAGGCCGGGGACGGCGCCTCGAGGCGCTTGAATTCGCCGCGCGCCGGGGGTAAGTCACGGCTCAACATTTTCGGTGCAGTCGATAGGCTGCTTGCGGGAGTGGGCCCCCCGGGGTCCGCTCTTTTTTATTTCCGCGAGCGCCTCCTGAACCGGAATTGCCAAGCTTAACCCCCGATCGAGACCTTCGGAAAACGACAGCATGGCGGAGCCCACCGAGAAACGTCTTGTCAGCGAGACCGGCGTCGCCGCGCGCGTCGCCCAGATCGTCGAGGGACCGATCGAGGGTCTCGGCTTCCGCCTCGTGCGGGTGAAGATCTCGAACACCAACGGCTGCACCGTGCAGATCATGGCCGAGCGGCCCGACGGCACGATGGGCGTCGACGAGTGCGAGACCGTGAGCCGCGCGATCTCGCCGATCCTCGATCTGGAGGATCCGGTCGGCGGCGCCTACTACCTCGAAATCTCCTCGCCCGGCATCGACCGGCCGCTGGTGCGCGTCTCCGATTTCGAGCGCTGGGCCGGCTACGAGGCGAAGGTGGAACTCGCCGTGCCGATGGACGGGCGCAAGCGCTTCCGCGGCATCCTCGGCGTGCCGAGCCCGGACGGCGCCACGGTGCCGATCGACCTGCCCGACGTGAAGCCCGGCCTGCCGAGCCGCATCGAGGTGCCGCTGCGCGATCTCGGCGAGGCGCATCTCGTCCTCACCGACGACCTGATTCGCGAGTCGCTCCGCCGCGGATCCGCCCCGCCGCAGGACGGTGAGGAGGTGGACGACGAGGAGGGCGAGGCGCCGGAGGACGAGGCGCCGCAGATCCGCTTCATCCCGCAGCCGAAGCGGCCCAAGCCCAAGGCGGACAAGAAGTCCGACAAGCCGGCGAAGGCGAAGAAGCCCAAGCCCGGCGGCGGCATCGTCACCAAGGCCGCCCGCCTCAAGAACCGCGACACGCTCCACTGATTTTTTCGCGTTTTCCCGTCCCGAGGGACGGATGCACGACCTGAAGGAAGGACCAGGAACCATGGCCGTCGTCAGCGCCAACCGGCTCGAACTCCTGCAGATCGCCGACGCGGTGGCCCGCGAGAAGGTGATCGACCGCCAGATCGTCATCGAGGCGATGGAGGAGGCGATCGCCAAGGCCGCCCGCTCCCGCTACGGCGCCGAGACCGACGTCCACGCCGAGATCGACCCGAAGAGCGGGGCGCTGCGCCTGTCGCGCCACCTCCTCGTGGTCGATCAGGTCGAGAACGACGCCCGCGAGATCACCCTCGATCAGGCCCGCCGCTACAACCCCGGCGCGCTCGTCGGCGATGTGATCTCCGACACCCTGCCGCCCTTCGATTTCGGCCGCGTCGCCGCGCAATCGGCCAAGCAGGTGATCGTCCAGAAGGTGCGCGACGCCGAGCGCGCCCGCCAGTACGACGAGTACAAGGACCGCATCGGCGAAATCCTCAACGGCGTGGTCAAGCGGGTCGAGTACGGCAACGTCATCGTCGATCTCGGCCGCGGCGAGGGCATCGTGCGCCGCGACGAGATGATCCCGCGCGAGACCTTCCGCCCCGGCGACCGCATCCGCGCCTACCTGTTCGACGTGCGCTCCGAGGTGCGCGGACCGCAGATCTTCCTCTCGCGCTCGCACCCGCAATTCATGGCAAAACTCTTCGGCCAGGAAGTGCCGGAGATCTACGACGGCATCGTCGAGGTGAAGGCGGTGGCCCGCGATCCGGGCTCGCGCGCCAAGATCGCGGTGATCTCCCGCGATTCCTCGATCGATCCGGTCGGCGCCTGCGTCGGCATGCGCGGCTCCCGCGTCCAGGCGGTGGTCGGCGAGTTGCAGGGCGAGAAGATCGACATCATCCCGTGGTCGCAGGACCAGGCGACCTTCATCGTCAACGCCCTGCAGCCGGCCGAGGTCGTGAAGGTGGTGCTCGACGAGGAGGCCGACCGCATCGAGGTGGTCGTGCCCGACGACCAGCTCTCCCTCGCCATCGGCCGCCGCGGCCAGAACGTGCGTCTGGCCTCGCAGCTCACCGGCTGGGACATCGACATCCTGACCGAGGCCGAGGAGTCGGAGCGCCGCCAGAAGGAGTTCGCCGAGCGGACCCAGGTCTTCATGGAGGCGCTCGACGTGGACGAGACCGTCGGCCAGCTCCTCGCGGCGGAAGGGTTCCGCAACGTCGAGGAGATCGCCTACGTCGACGTGGCGGAGCTCTCCAACATCCAGGGCCTCGACGAGGAGACCGGTGCCGAGATCCAGGCCCGCGCCCAGGACTATCTCGCCCGCATCGAGCAGGAGCAGGACGACCGCCGCCGCGAGCTCGGCGTCGAGGACGAGCTGCGCGAGATCGACGGCGTCACCACCGCGATGATGGTGGCGCTCGGCGAGAACGAGGTGAAGACCGTCGAGGATCTCGCCGGCTGCGCCACCGACGATCTCGTCGGCTACACCGAGGGCCGCGGCCCCGAGGCCGTTCGCCATGCCGGCTACCTCGACGGCTTCGAGCTGTCCCGGGCCGAGGCCGAGGCGCTGATCATGGCCGCCCGCCTGAAGGCCGGCTGGATCGACGCGCTGCCCGAGCCGGAGGGCGAGGCCGCCGACGGTGAGGCGGCCGAGGGTGAGGCGACCGAGGAGGCTGCGGCCGAGCCGCAGCAGGCCTGAGCGGACAGCAACGCGGGACGGTGCAGGACGTGATCGCCCGAGGCGAGACAGTCGAAGAGGCGGCCGGGACCGGCCCGGACCTCGACCGCGGCCCCGGCCGCGGCCGGGAGCCCGTGCGCACCTGCATCGTCACCCGGACCGCGCAATCGCCCTCGGGCATGATCCGCTTCGTGCTCGGGCCGGACGGCACGGTGGTGCCGGACCTGCGCGCCCGCCTGCCGGGCCGCGGTGCCTGGGTGACGGCCACGCGCGCCACGGTCGCGGCGGCGGTGAAGCGCCGCGCCTTCCACCGCGCCTTCAAGACTGCCGAGGTGAAGGCCGCGCCCGATCTCGCCGATCAGGTGGCGGAGGGTCTGCGCACGGATCTGCGCCAGGCGCTGGCCCTCGCCAACAAGGCCGGCTGCGTGGTGACCGGGTTCGGAAAGGTCGAGTCCGCGATCCTCGGCGCCGAGGGCGTCGCGGCCCTGCTTCACGCCAGCGATGCCGCCCCGGACGGACGGCGCAAGCTCGCCGCCGCCTTGCGGCGCCGCTACGGCGATGCCATATCGGTTATTCCCGTTGTCGATGACCTGTCCAACGCCGAATTGGACATGGCATTGGGTCGGGATCATGTGATACACGCTGCCCTCATCGCGGGAGCCGGCACAACCGGCTATCTCGCGCGTTGGCGTCGGTTCCGCACCTTCGAGGGTATGGCGTCGGCGTCCGAGGAGGACGCCCCGCTCACCGCTGGCGCGACCGCCTCTGATTCGCACGACGACGACATGAAATGACAATCGGCCGGGCATGCCCGCCGCCGGTCGATGGGACGATGGAAGCCCTCAGGGTTCAGACTGAATGAGCGATACGAACAATCCGGGTGACAAGACGCAGACCAGAGCTCCCGCGAAGCCGCTGACGCTGAAGCGCCCGGTCGAGCAGGGAACGGTCCGTCAGAGCTTCTCCCACGGGCGGTCGAAATCCGTCGTGGTCGAGACGGTGAAGCGGCGCACGATCGGCGCCGCCCCCGGAACGGTCGCGCCCCGTGAGCCCGCTGCCCCGCCGCCGCGCCCCGCTTCCGTGGCC
>NZ_JBELQE010000124.1:0-90400 GCF_040270385.1 Methylorubrum podarium
GGCGCGAAGCGGCAAGTATGGATCAAGCACCCTGCGCCCGCTCCTCATGTCCGGCGGACGATTTCCGCTGGTGAACGCCTCGACGACATAGCCGACAGTGGTCATTGCGCCGCCGAGGATCAGCACGCCGGCCATCAGCGGGAACGGCCGGCGCTCCGCTAGCGCGAGGGCAACCACAGGGGCAGGGCCGTTCCCCGTCGCCACCGGCCGGACCGAGGCCAGTGGGATCAGACCGAGGATCAGTGGTAGAGACACCGCGAGTTGCACTCAGGCACGAAACTGCCCAGGCCAAGGCCAAGGAGCCGGGTCAGCGCGCTACCGGCGGTGGCAGTGCCGCCCCAAAACCGCACGGCCCTGGCCCACTGTGGGCACCGTGCGGGCGAACCCAGGCACGAGAGCTGTGCCCCCGTTGCCCGTCGCGTGCTCTACCTGCTCCGCCCGGTCACCACCTGTGGCCCGGCCGCGACACCGACCAAACCATCCCCAGCCAACGCCGACGAAACCCCGCCTCACCCTTCCCGACGATGACTTGAGATTGTAGATCTTTCGCCCTGTGGGCGACCTCGCTGAACCGTGCTGACCTCGTTCGATGGTGCTTCCATTGGCTACCCTTGAACGCTCACGCACGTACCCGTCTGGCACCACGCATCTTTTGTTTAGTGCGATGCTAGTGACGAGCCTTATCGGTCCGGCCGCTGCGCTCGAAGAACTTCGAGACGGCGGGGCAATTCAGATGTGTGATCGATTGGCGAGTGCTCCCTGGGATCCGGACGCCCCCGACTTACAGCACACGGTCGCCTTCCAGAGCCTGCGCGCGAGCGAGGCTATCGCGGCGTGCCGGGAGGCCATCGACCAAGCGCCACGCTTACGCCGACTGCACTTTCAACTCGGCCGCAGCTTCGATCGTCTTGGGGCCAACCAGGATGCCTTCCAGGCCTATCAACGAGCGGCAGACCTCGGAAGTGGCGCGGCTAAGGTCAACATCGGTATCCTCTTCCGGCAGGGGCGTCGTTTCGAGAAGAACGACGTCAAGGCGCGTTCCTGGTTTCTTGACGCCGCCAAGTCCGGCATCCCGGAGGGCATGTACTGCTACGCCACTGCCCTCGATAACGGGATCGGCGGGCTGCCCGACGTTGCGTCGGCCAAACTGTGGTACGCGAAGGCCGCCGAACGGGGGACTGCGAAGGCCCGCGACGCGCTCGTCCGCCTCGAGATCGACGGCGCTGGCACGGGGGCGCGCTGTGATTAAGCGCAGCCATCGGCACGCCATCAAGGGCCGGCTATGACCAGTTCGCCGCGCTTTGTCGCTAGCCGCACGCTGTCCGGACTCGAGACCGTCGAGATGGACGGACGGCCCGTCGTCGAGGCCTACGAACGCCTGCGCGACCTCCTGCGGCGCCACGGCGGCGACATTACCAGCCTCTTCGCCGAGCCCGTGATCTCTCACAGCAACGGTGCGGCGCCGGCCCGGATCGATTGGTACACGACCCACGAGGGCCCCGTCCGTTCCTTGGCCGACCTCGACCCGCCGCTGGCCGATGCCCTGCGCCGCCGCATCCGCGCGGCGCTCGCGGCGCTGGCTCCAACGCTGCGCGACCCCGACGGGGGCGCGTTCGCCTCCGCCTGCCTCAACCTCGCATCACCCAGCTCCGTCCTCGCGGTCGGGGACGCGCCGCTCTTCGTCGACTGGGGCCTGCTCCCGGCGGGTCTAACAGCCGATGACCGCGGACGCGCGCGCCACCACGCGGAAGTCCTGCACGCGCTCGCGCCCGATGATCTGCCTGATCCCCCGATCAACCGCGACGACTGGGCGGCCAACTTCAAGCCAACGCCCCCCTCGTCCCCCGCCGGGCCCCCCAGTCCCCGGCAGCGGCGGTCAGCCCAACCGGCAGGAAGCGCGGTGACAGTGCCGATCCTCGCGGCCGCGATCGCCGCCGCGCTCGTCGCGCTATCCTACGTCCCGGGCGTGCTGATCTTCCCGCAGCCCCCGCAAGCGATGACAGTCGAGGCGCGGGCTGTGCAGACGGCGTGGCTCGACGGCCTCAGACAGCGCCGAGAGACCTTGGCCGCTGCCGAGGGGTTCGCCTGCCCCAAGCTCCGCTCCGAACTGCCAACGCTCGTCCCACAAAGCCCGGCGGGTGTGCGCTTGCCGGCGAACGCAGTGGCGCCGCCGCAGGCCCGCGCTAGTCTGGATGCGGTCGATGCGTCGAACTCAGCGGCTCGGTCCGATGCGTCCGGGACCGACGGCCTTGTTGACCGGCTCGAGCGCGGCACCGTCCTCGTCCTGGCCGGTGAGGCCGCCGGATCAGGCTTCTTCGTCGCGGACGATCTTGTGGTAACCAACCGACACGTCGTCGAGAACGCGCCTGCCCTTGTGATCGCTGGGCGGCACACCGGCGCTGTCCCGGCAACTCTCGTGCGGATGGGCGAATCCGGCACGTTGACCGACTTTGCCCTGCTGCGGGTGCCACCCCGGACTGGGGGGCGCCCGCTTACCTTGGCGCCACCGGGCCGCCCTCTCACGCCGGTCGTCGGCTCAGGCTTTCCCGGCCTCTACCTCGGAACCGACCCGACTTTCGGCCGCCTTCGAGACGGCGATGCTGCGGCGAGCCGGGATCTCGTTCCGGTTCTCCAGACCGGGGTAATCAACCATTTGCAGCGCTACGATGAGGCCGCCGTGACACTCGTCCTGCACGGCGCCGAGATCGCGCCCGGCAACAGCGGGGGGCCCCTTGTCGACTATTGCGGCCGCGTCGTCGGCGTGAACACCTTCGGTCGGACTGACGACCGCCTGCCGGTAACCGCGCGCTACGCACTGGGGTCCGACGGACTGGCCGCCTTTCTGACGACGGCGGGCGTGAGCGTGAGCCTCGACCCCCGCCCCTGCGATCTCCAGGCGACCGCGCGACCGGAGGCCACGGCCGCCGCGGAGCCGACGGAGGCTGCTGCCCCGTCGAGTCCGGCTCCGGCTGCCCAGACGGCACCGCGGCCGGACGCACGCCCCGCTCCCCGTCCGGGCCCCGCCGCCCGATCGCCGGCACGCTGAAGGCCCGCAACCATGTCGGCCACCACGAAGCTCACCGAAACCCCGCGCCAGGGGCTCGACCCGGTCAACCCCAAGCTTGCCCAGCAATTCGAGCAGCTCGTCGATGTACTGACGCGCCGTTTGAGCCCGGCACATGCCCGCCTACTCTCTGAACCCGTACCTGTCGCGATGTCCGGCGGCCGCCCGGGCCTCGCCTGGTTCGCCGCGATCGACGGCGACGCGTACCCCGTTTCGGAGCTCGACGCGGCCACAGCCGACGCTCTGCGTGCCGCCGCCGCGCGGCTAACCTCCGAGATCGCGGCGCTGGCCGACGAGCTCGAGCGGGAGGGTGAGGCCTCGCGCGAACTGGCCCGTCTCCTGCGCGATGCTCTCGTCGTGCCGGACAATGCGTACCTCTGGTCGGTCGACAGAGAGCCGGTCCTGGTCGCCTGGGGCTACCGCCGCGCGGGCGGGAACGGCCCTGCGGTCACGCGTGCCGGCGTCATCACCGCGAGCACGGCCCCTACCCTGCAGCCTGCCACCACGAAGGCTCCCTCGCCCGCAGCACCGGTGCACGTTGAAACTCCCCCCGGGCCGCCCCCATCCCCAGTCGCGGCCGGGATGACCCGCCGCGTCTGGGTCGCACCGGTGCTGTGGCTCGTGTTCGTGCTGCTGTGCGGCGTCCTAGCCGACCGTCTGCTGCAGGCTTGCGCCGTGGGCGACGCGGGCTGGCCGTCCTGGCTGCGCGCCGTCCTCCCAGACCGCTGCCCCGCGCCGTCGGTCGCCTTCGACCCGGCGGCAGCGTCCGTGCTCGCTGCGATCCGGGCTGCCGATGGCGAGGTACACGCCGCGGAGCTCGCGCTCACGCGGCGCGCGCTGTCGTGCGACGCGAGCTGCCTCGTCCCGCCGCGAAGGGCCGCGGTCGAGACCCCGCGGGCGATCCCGATCGATGTCGAGCGGCGGCTCGAAGGGATCGAACGCGGGCGGGGCCTCGAATTGACACTAGCCTGGGAGGGGGCGTCCGACCTCGACCTCCAAGTGGCCTGCCCGGATCAATCGCGCATCGCGTTCAACAACCGCACAGCCTGCGGCGGACGGCTCGTAGCCGATCAGAACCACGATGGCGGGACGGGCGCCAGCCGCCCGGTCGAGCACGTGATCTGGGACGCAGCGCCCGCGCCCGAGGGCCGCTACGCGGTCGAGGTCAGCCTCTTCGCCCGCCATGGCGAGACCCGACCGGAGGTCCCGTTCCAAGTCGTCTTGTCCCGCGGTGGGCAGGTTGTCACACAGCGTTCCGGCCGGGTCTCGGCCGAGCGCGTCGGCCTCGGCGTGCTGACCTTCGACATGCCGGCTACGATCGCGGCGGGGGGCTCCTCCGTGCCCTAGTCCACCCGCCCCCGACACGTCGTCCGCCACACTCGAGACCCTTACCCGCGATGTACGTCGATCCCGTCCAATTCGGTCCCACGATACGACTGGTGCCTCACAGCGGCGTGCAGTTCGTCGAGTATGCCTTCCATGTCGATGCTGTCGGCCGCCTGTCACGCCGCTTCGTCGAGCGCGAGGTTCCGGGCGGGGTACAGGCCGATGGGCGCCGGACCTACCGCCTACTCCCGACCTGGGACGAGGACGACCCCATCGGGAACGAGGTCGAGAGCGCACGCGCTAACGACCGCGAATACGCGGTCAGCGAGCGCAGCGCCCTTGAGGTCTTCCTTGAGAAGTGGACGCCGGTACCGATGCTGCGCGTCAAGGCTGGGCTCGACGGCGGCGAGGAACTCGACCTCGGCCCAACCAACTGGGCGCGGGTGCGCGTAGTCGAGGTCGCCGATCGTGCGCCCGACAGCCCAATCAGCCACCGCGTCGTCTTCGCCTTCGACACCGAACTCCTAGAGCGGCGGCCGAACCGTCCCTACACCGCACCCTGTCTCGAGGACGCTGCCAACGAGCACGAGTTCCGCTTCGCCCACCGCTTCCGCGATATCGGCTGGTTCCTGGGGGCCGCCGGGGAGGACGACGCGGGTCGCCAACGCGCAGGCTTCCAGGAATGGGTCCCGTCCTGGTTGCTGGAGCAATTCCGCGAGTTCAAACAGGCCCAGCGCCCCGACCGGCCTTTACGTGAGACGGACTTCCCGAACGCGCTGGAGCACTACGCCCGCTACCTCGTCTTGCTCGAGTACCTGCAACGGGCGGTGCGGCCGCGGACCTTGCGCCTCACCGACACGGTGACCGCTCAACCGGCGATCCGCCCTGTCACCGTCGATCTCATCCTCGACATCGGCAACAGCCGCACCTGCGGTATCTTGATCGAGTCCCACCCCAACGAGGATCGGGTTGATCTCAACAACTCGTTCGTGCTGCAGCTGCGCGACCTCACGGAGCCCGAGCAGGTCTACACCGAACCGTTCGAGAGCCACGTTGAACTGTCCCACGCCAAGTTCGGGCGCGACCACCTTTCGCGGCTGTCGGCGCGACCACGAGCGTTCTTCTGGCCGAGCCCCGTCCGGGTGGGACCCGAAGCCGGTCGCTTCCGCGAGCTCGCGCAGGGGACGGAAGCGGTAGGCGGTCTGTCGAGCCCCAAGCGCTACCTGTGCGACGTCCGAGCCGTGAACCAGGAATGGCGCTTTCCTGACCGCGACTATGGTGCGGACGGCACGAGCCCGCTCATCGACCGCACCATCCGACAGTACGTCAACAGCCGCGGCGACGTCATCGCGCAGCTCGATGCCGATCGGAAACGCTACGGGATCCGGGTGCAGCCCGACGATCGCGTCGGGGCCTCGCGGCTCACCTTTTCGCGCTCGTCCTACTTCACGTTCATGGTGGCGGAGATCGTCTGCCACGCGCTGTCGACCATCAACAACGCCGGAGTGCGTGAACGGCGGCGTACCAAGGACGCGCCGCGCAAGCTGCGTCGGATCATCCTCACCCTGCCGCCGGCCATGCCCGTGCAGGAGCAGCGCCTGCTCCGCTCGCGCGCGGAAGGGGCGGTCAAGCTCATCTGGCAGCTCATGGGCTGGGCCGACAACCCGCCGCCCGGGCTGAGCGCGCCCGAGGTGCACGTATCCTGGGACGAAGCGAGCTGCGTCCAGTTCGTCTACCTGTACGGCGAGATCACGCAGAAACTCGGTGGCGCGGTGGACGGCTTCCTGCGCCTCGTCGGCCGCCCAAGGCCGTTCACGGAGCCAGACACGCCGCCCGCCCCAGACGCCGCGCCGGAACCTTCGGTACGCATCGCCAGCATCGATGTCGGCGGCGGCACCACCGACCTGATGATCACGACCTACTACGCAGAGGGCAACCGCGCGATCAAACCGGTGCAGAACTTCCGCGAGGGATTCCGCATCGCAGGCGACGACATACTCAAGCGGGTCATCGAGCGCCTCGTTCTGCCCACCATCGAGGCTGCCCTACGCTCGGCTGGGCACCCCGACCCGCACGCGCTGTTGCTGGAGCGCTTCGGTGGCGACCGGGCCAACATGGCCGAGCAGGAGAAGCATCTACGGCGTCAGTTCGTGTCGCGGGTGCTGGAGCCGATCGGCCTGCGAATGCTCGGCGACGTGGAGGCGAGTGCCGAGATCACCGCGCGGCCGTTCCCCGAGTTCTTCCCCGAGCGCGGGGGCCGCACGTCGCGCCGCGCCCTGCCGCAACAACGCCTTCTCGACTTCTTGGAAGTGCCGGCCCGTGCGGGTGGCGCGGTCGGCTTCTCCTTGACGGACTGCGTCTTCGAGAGCCGCGCCGAAGTCGTCGCGACCTGCGTCATCTCAACCCTCGACCTCGTCCTCGACAACTTGTGCGAAGCCATCCACGCGCTGGATGCCGACGTGGTGCTACTCTCGGGCAGGCCCTCGCGGCTCGATGCCTTCGTCGATCTCCTCGTCGACAAGCTGGCCGTCTCGCCGGACCGGGTGGTGCCGCTGCACCAATATCAGGCTGGCAACTGGTACCCGTTCCGCGAGCGCGACAACCGCCGGATCGGCGATCCGAAAACCACCACGGCGGTTGGCGGCATGCTCTGCGCGCTGGCTGAGGGACAGCTCACCAATTTCACGCTGTTCACCCGCCGCCTCGGGCTGCGCTCAACCGCCCGCTACATCGGCGAACTGGAGCTGAGCGGCCAGCTGCGCGACGCCGGGCTGTGTTTCCGCGACGTGGACCTCGATGCCCCGCCCGCCGACCGGCGCGCTGGACCGGCGATGAGCGCCAAGCTGCGCTACTATGCACCGATGCGACTGGGCTACCGACAGCTCCCGGTCGAGCGCTGGATCGCCACGCCGCTCTACCGGCTGCGGATGCGCGCGGGCGAGGCGGCGGCGAACCTTCGGCTGCCGATCGAAGTCGCGCTGGAGCGCGTCGGCGACGGCCGGCCCGACGACGACGGCCCAGACGCGCTGATCCGGTCAGAATCCATGAAGGAAGAGTTCGAAATTACCGACGCCTACGACGCGGACGGCCTCGACGTAAGGCGAAAGATAGAACTCGTCCTCGATACTCTGCCCTCGGAGCAGGGATACTGGCTCGACACCGGCATTCTTACCCTGGATTGAACGTGCCAGACCCGATCGAAGATACATCGACCGCCGACATGTCGACTGAAGATCTGACGCAGGATTGCCGTGACACCCGCCGCTTGGCCGACGACGCCGAGCGCTGGCTCGGCGATGAGGCCAATGCCGGGGTCGTTGGGCGCGAGCGCGAGGATCTTGTCCGCTACGTCCGTAAGGCGGGCCACCGCGCTGATCGCCTTGCGCGTGCAGCGCAGCGTCCGATGTGCGCTGGCGTGTTCGGGCCGAGCCAGGCGGGCAAATCCTATCTCGTCGAAGTGCTGGCGCGCCCGGAAGGCGGGGCCCTACGCGCGCGCTTCGACGGGCGCGCGGCCATTGATTTCCTCGCCGAAATCAACCCAATCGGCGAGAAAGAGTCGACGGGGCTCGTCACGCGTTTCAGCGCCGCTCACCAACCGGGGACGCCGCCGGGTCTGCCAGTGCGGCTGCGCGTGTTGTCCGAGGCCGATATCGTCAAGGTCCTGTGCAACACCTTCCTGCACGACGGCGACACGACCAAGGAGAGCCCGCCCACGGCGGAAGAGATCGCTGCCCTCCTCACCAACCTGAAGCCAGCCGTCCGCACGGGTGCCGCGCGCCTCACCGAAGCCGAGATCGACGACCTGCAGGACTACCTGCGCGACCAAGCTCGTGGCACGCGTTACCTGGACGCCCTGGCCCGTTACTGGGACGGGGCACGCGCGCTCGCCGGTTGCCTCGCCCTCAACGAGCGCGCTCGGCTGTTCGCCCCGCTTTGGGGCGGACACGCGGCGTTCACCGGCCTCTACCGCCAGCTTGCAGAGGCGCTCGAACGCCTGGGCCATCCAGAGGAAATCTTCGCGCCGCTCGAAGCGCTGGTGCCGCGCGAGGGCAGCATTCTTGACGTGGCGACGCTCGCGGGACTTGGCGCGAGTGCATCGAGTGACACGCTGACCGTGCGGGCGGCAGGCGGATCGGCAGTCTCGCTGCCGCGGGCTACAGTCGCCGCGATCACGGCCGAGCTGCGCATCGAGATCGCCGACGCGCCCCGCGCCTTTCTGGGGGAGGCCGATCTCCTCGACTTCCCCGGGGCGCGCAGCCGCCAGAAGGTCGATCTCGGCCACTTCCTAACAGCCCAACCCGACGCGCTGAAGGAGACGTTCCTGCGCGGCAAGGTCGCCTACCTGTTCGATCGCTATGTCGCCGAGCAGGAACTGACGGCGATGATGCTGTGCGTCCGGCCCTCCAACCAAGAGGTCGTCACGCTGCCCGACTTAGTGGAGCGCTGGATCGCGCTCACGCACGGGGCGACCCCGGAGGCGCGCGCGCAGCTGCCCAACCTTCTCTTCCTCGTGCTCACGTGGTTCGACAGCCACTTCGTCGACAAAGCGGGCGACGCCGGACAAGACGCAGGCCTGCGCTTTCGCAACCGGATCGAGGCGTCGCTGACGGGTTTCTTCGGCAAGGCTCATGCGTGGCCGCGTGAGTGGACACCGGGGACGCCGTTCCGCAACGCGTACTGGTTCCGCAACCCGAACTATCCAGCCGAGTCGGTGATCCGCTACGAGGGGCGGCGCGAGGTCGCCTTCTTGCCAGAGAAGCAGGGGCGGATCGCGGAGTTGCGCGCTGGGTTCAGCGCTCTGCCGGAGGCTGCTGCGCACTTCCAGGATCTAGGACGCGCCTTCGACGAGGCGCTGCGCCTCAACGACGGCGGGGTGAGCTACCTGGTCGAGAACCTCGCACGCGTCTGCCGCCCCGCTCTGAAGGCCCAACAGATTGCTTCCCGGCTCGACGCACTGAGGGCAGAGATGCGGGAGCGGCTGGCCCGCTTCCACGTCGCCCTCGACATCGAGACGCGCCTCGCGGAGCGACGTGAGGCGGCAGGGCAGGTGTTCGATGCCCTCGACCCTGTCGTCGCTGCTGGCAGCCTCGGCTCACTCCTGCGTGCCCTCCTCGTCGATCCCGCGGCGCTTACCGACATCCTGCATGGAACCGAGGTGGCCCCCCAGGAGGCTCACCAGTCGGCCGCGCCGCTGCCTACCGCGCCGCGCGTCGTTCGACCCGGATCGATTGCGCGTCCGGGAGCACCGGCAGCCCGGCCTCAGCCAGTCGCTCCCGTACTCGATCGCGAGCGCACTATGGCGCGCGCCGCGCTCGGTGCCTGGATCGATCACCTCAATCGCACCGTCGAGGCGGAAGGATTCGGGCGCCGCTTCGCCGTGCCACTGACCGCAATGGAGATCGTGGTCGGCGAGCTGATCACACTCGCCCGCCGCGCCGATGTCGAGGGGACGATCGCCGCCGACCTTCGGACGCTGGCAACCGTCGAACGGTCCGAGCAGTCCACAGCCAAACTCGCCCTGATCGCCGCCACTCGCCTCAATCGGCTTGCAGGAGGGCTCGGCTTCAACCTCGTGCCGCCTGCCGGGGAGCGCCCGTCGATCGAAGAGGACGAAGGCGTGCGGATCGCCTTCGCGCCGCGCCCGATAAGTTACGACGCGCGCGCGATTACGCAGGCGCCGGCGACGTTCGCGCACGCCTACGCGACCGACTGGTTCCATGGGTTCTACCGCGTGGCCGAGGACAACGCGAAGAGCGCGTCCGGCGTAACGATCGACCTGGAGCAGAACGCCAGGATCGGTGCGATCCTCTCCGGCCTCCAGCCGCGCGTGGCCTGATTCCTCGGTCCTGGAAACACCCACCATGACAATCCGCATTACCGAGGACGAGGCCGAGACCGGCGGCTATGCCTTCGTCGACCTTGGCCGGCCCGCGCCCTCAGCGCTGCTATCGTTCCGCCGCCAGGACGCCGAGCCCCGCCACCTCGGCGCCGAAGGCTGGCAGCCGGAAGTAGCTTGGCTCGCGCCACTGTCGATCAGCGAGCGTGACGGCCGTGCCGTCGCGCGGTTTGGGCCGAACGTCGTCGATCGCATCGAGGAACTGGTCCCGATCGAGATCGTGGCGCAGGACGGCACATCGTTCGGCGTGGTTTCCTGGCCGTTCATTACGCCGGCCCCGGCCGGGTACGGAATCCTCGCCGCGGCGCCAGTCGCCCCGCTCAGCCTGACGGAGACCGCCGCACGGGACGTGTCACCGGAGGTCCCGGTTGTAGCCGACGCGGAGAATGCGCCAGCGTCGGCCCTTGATCCACCCACGCCGCCGAACGCTGCGCGGGCAAGTCTGCCGCTTGCCGAGGTGACGGTTGAAAGGCGTCCTCGGGTCTGGCCGGTGGCCGCTGCGCTGTTCCTCGGTCTGGCTCTGGCCGCGGCCGGTGGCGCCTACGTCTACCGGGACGATCTGCGCATGATCTTAGCCGCCTGGGAAACGCCGCAGCCAACGTCGAGCAACACGCCGCCGGTTGTGGAACAGGCACCCGTGACCCTGGCTGCTCCTTCGCAGGAGGCGCCGCGCCCCTCGGCGGCGGAGCTGCGCCAGCGGTATACTCGCCTTATCGAAGAGCGCGCGTCCGCGCCCGCGTTCCTCGATCTGGGCGAGACAGCGCTCGCCGCGCACCAGGGGGGGACCGCATTCCGTGCCTTCGAGGAGGCCGACCCGGTCGCGAACGCGGACGCCGCATGGCAGCTCGCGCGCTTCTACGATCCTAGCAACCCCGACGCGGTTGCTCGCACGGCGGCGCGGCCCGACGCTGTGCGCGCCGCCTACTACTACGCCCTGTGGCGCAACCGCTCGCCCCGACACACCGATGCGCTGCGGGGGTTGTGCGATGCGAACACGGACCTCGCGGGCCGCGACGAGCGTCTGCGCACCATCTGCCGCCCGTGATGCGAACCAGCCGAGCCGCGATGACCGTCCCCTCTCACGACCCGCCCGCGATGCCGAGCACGCCCGCCGTGGCCCCACACGCCCTGATCAGCCATGCCATGATCACCCACGTTCGAGATGGCCATCGACGGATCGCCGCTGCGCTAGCAGTAGCGCTCAGCCTCACTCCCGCTATCGGGCACGCGGCCGCGCCGGGGCTCGCAATTCAAGCCGCGACGGGGCGGAGCTCCGCGGTGACCACCCAGCGCATCGCGCTACTGATAGTGCCGCAGCCGGCAGCCGCCAGCGGCCGGGCGGCGACCGCCCATGCCGACGAGGAAGCTTACCGCAAGCGGCTGCGGGACATCGGCTTCGACGTGTGGACGCTCGGCCCCGCCGACCGCCCGCAGCTGGAGCGAGGCCTTCGGGAGGCAGTCGCCCGCCTGCCGGAGGACGTGCAGATCGCGGTGTTCGCGTTAGGCCCGAGCGTCGGCGGCACGGACGACGTCCACATTCTGCCGAAGGACGCCCCATCGGACGCCAGCCAGCGTCCGGACATGCTCGATAGCGAGGGGCTGCGCCTGAGTGACCTGCTGCGCCGGATCTCCCAGCGCCGGGCACGCGACCTCGTGGCCGTAGTCGATGAGTGCCAGCCGGCTGCGGGCGGGCGCTGCGACTTCGACGCGGCGGCGGGCGCATCGGGCGCCAGCATCATCGGCAGCGAGCGTGCCGGGCGGCGCAGCCCCTCCGGGGCACCTCTCGCCGGGCGCGCCTCGTTGCGTGAGCCGATGCTTGGGGCGATGGCGCAGGAGGGCGAGAGCTTCCTACAGTCGTTTGCCTTCCTGCGCCGCGCTCTCAGCGACAGTGATCTGGAGCCGCGCGCCAGCGGCTCGCTCACCACGTCGTTCGCGTTCCTGCCGCAAGGCTTCTTCGCGGGACTGCCCTCCGCTTGCAACCGCATCGACCCGAACGCAGACCCAGCGTCCTTGCGTGGAGTAAACCTCGACCCCCCGATCGGCGCCTGCGAGGCGGCGACCGCAACCTATCCCTACGCCCGCGCATTCGAGGATCGGCGCCAAGCCGGACGGGAGCAGCGTGCCTTCCAGAAGGCTACCGCCTCGTGCGAGGACGGGACCGCCATCGCGAGCTACAGCGCGGCTTACCCGGCGGGCCGTTTCCGTGGCCTCGTCGATAACTTCAGCATCGACTGCAATCGCAAGCGCGACCGCCAGGAGGCGGACGAACGGCGTCGACGCGAGGAAACGGATCGCCAGCGGGAGGCTGAGCGGCAGCGACAGGAGGTTGAGCGTCAGCGACAGGAGGATGAGCGGCGCCGAAGAGAGGAGCTGGACCGGCAAAGGGAGGCGGCTAGGCTCGAACAGGAGCGACTCGAGCGGGAGAGGCAAGCTCTGCGTGCCCCCGCCAGCAGCGCTTCGGGGTGGACGCTGAACTTCGCGAGCAACCTGCTCGAGATCAGGCCGATGATGAACGACCAGTACGACGCTCAGAAGCAAACCTACACCACGATCTGGCGCTCGCGGCAGCACGGCGATCAAGTGATGATGTACGTCCAGATCAGTCCGAACGAGCGCTGCGGCAGCGCGCAGCAGTACATCGCCGAGCAGATCCGCCCCCGGCGTGGTCAGGTTAGCCGCTCACAGGAAGTCAACTCGGCGCCTGGGCGGGCGGGCTTCGTCCTCGAGGGACGCGGAACCGCCGTCGCCCAGGGCAGCTTCGACGACCGCAGCTTCTACGACTTCGCCACCGTGCGGCGCGACGATCGCAGTACGATCATCAACATCGGGGCGCGCTTCCCTGCTGAATACAGCGATCTGTATCGGGCTGAGCTGCTGCGGATGATGAACTCGATGCAGCTGCCCAACCGCGACATCTTCACGAACCGGTGCGGCTAGTAACAGCACCGGACGGCACCGAAGCGAGGGATCGGACGTGCTGGCTTTACGAATTACCGCGATCATCGCAACCTGTATGGTGCTGGTGGCATCCGGACGCCTCGGATCGTCAGCGCTCGCCGACGCCACGCAGGATTGCCGCTCGGGTACGCCGGACATGCGCGTCGCCGGGTGCAGCCGTCTCCTGTCAGAGGCGCGCACGCCACGGCAGCGGGCCATTGCGTTCGATGGACGCTGTTGGGCGCAGATCGATCGTGGTGCGTTCTCCGACGCGCTGGCTGACTGCAACAGGGCCATCCGCGCCGACGACGAGTACCCGTACGCGTACCACAACCGGGGCGTCGCCCTCGCTGGGCTGCAGAATCCGTCGGCGGCGATCGCGGACTTCGACCACGCCCTTGCGATGCGCCCCAACTTCTCGAACACGCTCCTCAATCGGGCGAAGGCCTACATCGCCCTGGGAAACACTTCTGCCGCCATCCGCGATTTCGAGGAAGTCCTGCGGCAGAAGCCTGACAACGAGGAGGCTCGGTCGAACCTTTCTCTGCTGCGAGGTGGACTGTCCGTCGCTGGCGGCTCACTCGTCTCCAATACGCTCTGCGGCTCCGTCGGCTGCAACTGACGCGATGGGCGATGCTGTTGAACAGGTCGGGCTCGCAGCGGACGGCACCGAAGATGCGAGCGCACGATGCCGCTCGACCGCCCGCGTCGGGCGCAGCGCCCAAGCCCAACGCCGCGCTTTCGCCGGCGGATCGACGCCACCGCCGGCACGCAATGGGTCGGCGTTGACCATCGTCTCTGTCGTCGCGCTCACCCTGCTCGGCATGAGCATGGCCGTGCACGCCCGTGAGGCTCCCGCAGACGACGCCAGCGAACGATGCCGCAACGCGGACGAGGCGCTCGTCCGTGTGTCGGCTTGCACGCAGGTGCTGACTGGGACGCGCGACAAATCCAAAATTGGGCAAGCGTACAATCGACGCGGCCATGCCAACGCGGCACTGGAGAATTACGAAGCGGCGGCCCGAGACTTCGCCGAGGTGGCCCGGCTGAATCCGACCGTCGGCGGCTACCAAGACAATCGCGCCAAGGCGCTGCGGCTGGCCGGGCGTCTCGTCGAGGCGTTGGACGCGGCCGATACCGCCGTGCGGCTCGCCCCCGGTCACGCCTTCGTCCTTCGCGGGCGGGCCATGGTCCACGAGGAGATGGGGCGGCTCGATCTAGCGGTCCTCGACATCAGCCGCGGTATGGAGATCGACCCTCGCGACCCGGGGCTGCCGGCGGAACGCGGCCGCCTCTACGCGAAAATGATCAGGGACGAGGATGCCATACAGAATTTCACGGCGGCTCTCGAACTGGACCCGACGCGGACGGACCCGCTGCGGGATCGCGGTCTAGCTTACATCCGGATGGGGCGGACGGATGCGGCACTTGCGGATCTCGCCGCCTACGCTGCGGACCATCCCGACGACGCGCAGGTCGCGGAGGTCTTGAGTGTCCATAAGCAGGCGTCTGCGCCGGGCGGGCGGTCGCCGCTGATCACTGACACGGCAGAGACTGGTGGATTGCCTTAAGGGGCCGGTCCGGCAACCAGGAGGAGCGGGCCGCGAGACGGTTCGACGCGAGCAGAGGGTGGAACCGTGCTCCAGGTCTCGGTGGGGGCGACGGCCAGACGATGTCCGTGGCCGCGATCGGCGTCAGAACGTATGCTCGCCCCGTCGCGGATGAAGCATAGGTCTTGCAGTCTGCACCACGTCCCTGCTACACACCCTGTGACGGCGGCGAAGCTAACCGTCTGCAGTTGCTCAGGTTTTCGCGTGGTAGTCTGGTGGATCCGTATCCAGGTCCCCTAGCCATCTAGTGCACGGACGCCGACGGAGGATTCACGGGCGCACGGCGATGTGCGAGTCTATGCGGATGGCACAGACTGTCTGTGTGCTCCTTGATGAGGCGATCAAGGCGCGGCTGACCGGGATCGCCGACGACCGTGCGCGTCCGCTCAAGCACATCCTGCGCGCCCGGATTGTGTTGCTGTCGGACGAACGCCTGTTGGTGCAGGAGAGATCGCGCGGCAGGCTGGCGTGAGCCGTCCTGCGGTCTGGCGTTAGCAGCAGCCCTACGGCGAGGAAGGCGTCGAGGGGCTGCTGCACGACAAGACCCGGCCGCCCGGCAAGGAACCGCTGCCTGCCGGGACCGTCGCCCAGGTCCTGGCCCTAACCTGCTCCGAGCCGCCCGGCGAGGTCACCCACTGGACTGGGCGTGCGGTCGCCAGCGCGACCGGGATCTCGCTGCGCTCGATGCAACGGATCTGGCGGGCCAACCGCCTCCAGCCGCACCGAATCCGCACCTTCAAGCGCCCGAACGACCCCGCCTTTACCGAGAAGGTGGAGGATGTGGTTGGCCTCTATATGGACCAGCCGACCCATGCAGTGGTGCTCTCACTCGACGAACAAGAGGCAGATCCAGGCTCTGGAGCGTACGCGCCCCGATTTGCCGCTCGCCCCCGGACATCCGGCTGCCCAAACCCACGATTACACGCGGCACGGCACCACGACGCTGTTTGCCGCCCTCGACGTTCTCCATGGTACAGTGATCGGCCGCTGCATGCAGCAGCATCGACACGGTGAGTTCATCCACTTCCTCAACGCCGTCGAAGCAAATGTGCCGGACGACAAGTGTCCACATCGGCGTTCCAGGGTGAGCGTCAGACACTCTCCCAACGCTGACGATACTCGCCGCTCACACCGAAACAGGCGCCGCAAGTCTCTTATGAAACGGGGTCTTAGACTTCGACACCGTTTACAATCGACGCCTGGCAAAAGACTTTGAAGATTGCTTCGAAAGCATAAAGGCATGGAGCGCTTTGGCCAGCGTCAGGCTCATTACACGACAACTCGCCAGACCATGAGAGACTTTCCAGCCAGATTCACAGGAAGAGTTTCGAAGGGGAGCGTCGGCTGGCCCATTTTCAGTGAAAGGGCGGCCGGGACCGGTTACCACTTCTTGCAATCGGACTCGTCGTCATATTCGCCTTGGCGACACGCCTGCTTGGCCGCCGTCTCGTTGATCGTCTTCCCCTTCACGCAGATCGTCGTCTTCTTGCCGTCGGCAGCTACGGCCTCAAACTTCCAATCCGCAGCGGCTCCGCCGACGCGTTTCTGTAGTACTTTGCATTCCTTGTACTCTGCTCGCGCAAGCGAGAGTCCCAGCGACGTCGTTGCAATGACAATCGAAATCTCCAGTGATCCAAGTAGACGTCCGGAGAGACTTGAAGAGCGCGCTGCGAATCTCATTTTCATCCTAGTCCAAACTCGGAGTATGGAAGGCGAAAGAGCCCTTGCGAATGCAGTGCAGTTGAGGGACCCTAACCTAGCGTCGGATGTTCAACAATGCAAGTCTGCCGTCTTCGAGGTGTTGCAAGCAGTCTGACGCGGTCATCGGAGGGGGGGTGGGACTAATTAGGCTTATCTCTGTAAAACGTTACGCATATTGGAAAGTTCTCTAACTTTTTTCGGCAAGCCTGGACAAAATTTAATTAACAGGGCTTGTCCTTATCGCACCGGATCGCGCGTGAAGCATTAACGTCGTCCTCGCGATCGTAGTCAGACATCTTGTCGTAGCTTGGCTCCCCGCAGCAACTGAAGGCACGTCTCGCATTGTAGATCCAGAACCTACTTAGCTCCCCAGCCTTTACTTTGACCGTCACGTTTTTTTGATTCTCGGCCGACCAGGGCACGGTTTCCTTGGCGTTGTTGTTTTGAACGACGAGGATCGTGAAGATATCGGGTGAACGCGTCACCCGAGCCACACATTGCGGCCCGCGGTACAAGAGCGCGACCAGACGCACTGGGTATTCGCGTGCGAGCACCGCCTTCTTCTTGGCGAGCAGGGCGTCCGTACGTGGATCGTCCGTGCAGAAATCGGGTCCACAAGCGCAGGCTGCCATGGCGGGCGCAGTCTGAATGGCCGTCGCCGCAAGCAGGAGCACGGCCGCAATTCTCATGATGACCATCCATGCTGAATTGGTTTGGCTAGCTCACGCTTGGAACTGTTTGGCCCTCAGTTCGTGTCGATCAGCCTCTGAACGTAGGCCATCGGCACGTCGGTCGCGCCTCGGTCCGGCACCTTCAGCCCGCGGGACTTGAGGGTCTGCGCGACCTCGATCAGGAAGCTCATGCAGTCCTGGCTGCCGAGCCGGTAGGCCTGAAAAACGGTTCCCTCGGTGGTCGTCAGCCCCATCTTTACAAGCGGATCGGCCGCAAGCGCCCGAGCTCTCCGGTAGTCGTCTTGGTTCACTTGGACGTCCAAGCAGTTTTGCTTGACGCTCGTGTAGAGCTCCTCCTTGAGGAGGCCGGAGACCGCGCCGCCGAAATAGGACCATACCACGCCTCCGATGGCTGCCCCGGGCGGGACTGTGTGGCCGATCGCCAGGAAGTCGCGGTCGCCATCGACCTTCTTGTGACTATAGGACACGAAGGCGTGGCCCGGCTTGCCGGAGGGGTCGGGAGATGGACGGCCGCAGAAGGCGACGTTGAATACACCTGCCGGATCGGTCTTGTTGCTGAGGTCTATCGTCTTACCGCGTGCCGGGGCTGCAAAGGCGACCAGAAGCCCGACGGCTACGGCTGCGACGCGCCGCGTCGGCGCAAGCTTCCTGGGTCGAGAGCGATCAAGGCTCGAGGATGTCGCTCGGTTGTCGAAAAAGGTGGCCTCGGGCATACGGTCAGCTCTCCCCATGAACTAACAGGAAAGTTGGCTTCTCGACTACAGGCGTGTGCGGGAGTTTGGGCGCGTCCTGCCGCGGAATAGCGATCCGAGCCGCGAAGCGTGGCCCTGAAGGAACGAGGCGATCCTTGTCCTCGGCCTTGGCTGGGTCGAACGGTTCCTCCGGGTAGGTGCCCGGCCGCATCAAGTTCACCTCGGTTACGACGGCCGCGTAGGTTGCTCCTTGCTCGGCGGGGGACTGCGGGTCCTCGTCGAGATCGAAGGTCGCTTCCCACCAGAGCCCGGCCCCGTCCTGCTTCGGGCGGACCGCCTCCTCGGCACGCTCCCGAGCCTGTCGATCCGGCTCGGACGGGATTGCGGAGGTGTCGGTGCGCAGCGGCAGCCGATCTCGGCGTGCACCTTCCCCGACCTTCGGCGCGGCGAGCCTCGCGACCGTCTCGATCCCGTCGGCCGAGCGCCGGTAGACAACTATTGTCATGAAGGGCCCGTGCTCCATCGCTGCCGCCGAGGCGTCCTCCCTCGTCGTGGCTCCACCGCGGGTCGGGGCGGGAAGGTGAGAGCCGGCGCCCTTCACGGATACCGTCACGCGCCGCCCGTTCGGCCGTACCTCGACTTCGCGACGGGGCAGGAGCTGGGCCCACTCGACCGTGGGCTCCGACACCCGCAGCGCGGAGGGGGCGTTGGCTTGGTAACGCACGAGCCCGAGTCGGACGAAGGGCTCGGGCACCTCCAGTGGATCGATGTCGAGGTCGAAATACCAATGCTCGGCATCGACGTCGAAGCGCGGCCGATACGCCAAAAGTGCCACTTCCATGCTGGGAAGGTCCGCGGCTGGGGCGGCCGCAGGCGGCGAGGAAGCGGCCGAGTTGACGGGGGGCGGCGCCGCGGCGGGCTGGAACGAAGCCGCCGGCTCGACCGGCAGCGGCATTCGCACATGCGGTACGTAGATGACCTCGTCCCGCTCGGCTCCCTCCTTCAGGGGCGTCCAAGATCGCCGGTCCGCCCGGCCGCGGGGCTGCCCGTACGCCCCGAAAGACACGTCCCGGAATTGAGTCGGGGAGAGGAGCCAGCCCCGCGGCCGGGCACCCGCCTTGATCGGGTCCGCGCCCCAGCGCGAGACGAAGGCCCCTCCCGGGCCGAGGTCGACGTCCGAGAAACCGCGCAGGTTCATCCGCTCCTGCTCGTCGGCTTCCACGTCATAGCCTCGATGCGCGAGGTCGGTGTTGGCATCGATTCCGCCATCGAGAATTTCGGGGGGCCAGAGCACAATCCCGAGCCGCTCGCCTTCTCCCGAGCTGAACCAGGGACGTCGTGCGCGAAGTCTAAGGCGCGCTGTCCGGACGAGGCGCAGGGTCGGCTGCGTTGAGGCGCCGGTTATGACTGTGCTCTCCGTAGCGAAAGCCGGAACCAGTGACAGCGGGTCGACCTTGGCAGGAGCCTTTGTTGAGGGCAGCGCCACACGGCGTGTCTCGCTCCTCACGACTTGCTGGTCGGCACCGAGCGCCGCGCCCGTCGCGTCCCAGATCAGCGGGGCCGTTTTCGATCCGGCGACGAGTTCGACGGTGAGGATGCGGGCCTTGGTGTCGGGAACCTTGTCGGGATAGGCAATCCCTCGCGTGACACGCTCGACCGGCGGCAGAGGGAGCTTCGGATCAGGGCTGTCCACCTCGCTGTTCACGCGCTCGCGCTGGCGCGCAAGGATGTTGACCGGTCGTAGGCCCGGGGCGGCGTCGACCGTGCCGAAATCCTCAAGCCGGAGCAGATTCGCTTGCTCGGTGGGCAGCTCGACCGTTCCGTCCTCCCGCACCTCGAAGCCGAACATGCTTAAGGGCCGGCGCCAGATCGGCCTCGGTGCGTCCCGCTCGGCGTCGTTCGGCCAGATGCCGCGTGCCCGGTCGTCAGCCGAGCGACCGCGCCGCGGATCGTCAAAGGCGGCCGAGACTAGGGAGGGGCCATTCGCCCGAACTTCGAGGAAGCGGGTCGTGGCAAGATCCATCCAGATCGTACCGCCGAGCACGACGTCGGTGCTGCCTGGGACCGCACGCTCCGTCGACCAGCTTCCGACTAGCTGGAATTCGCCGGTTGCGTTCTCCGCCAGGGTCTTGGACCGCTCCGCGGCATCGAGTCGTTGCAGGGCGAAGCGCGGCGTGAGGTTGGGTTGAGGCGCCCCGGCGACCTCGAAGCTCGGCGGGAGGGCAGGTCTGTTTATCGCGTGTGTGCAACGGATTGTGGTTCGGGCGGCGACCTCGGGCACGACACCCGCCAGCATTCCATCTCTGATAAGGCCTGCGACACACTCGAGGGCGAAGCGCGGCGGCAGTGGCAGCTGCCCGCCGCCGCACCCGACTTCGTCATCACGCTCGTGCCAGTCGGAGCGGCGAGCGCGATTTTCGATGCTGTCCAACTCGCGGCCGAGGAAGTCCGCGACGCCTCCAAGGAACTTTGCCCGGTTCTGGCAGGTCGCGGGCGTCCTGCCAAAAGCATCGGCGACCAGGGCCGCGGATTCGACCACGTCGAACCACTCCACCAGGCTGTCCGGCGACGGGAGGCACCAAGCATCCAGCTGAAAGCTTTCGCCGGGCTCCAGTAGCACGCGTACCCGGGTCGCCTGCACCCGGCCGGAACCGGCCTTCCTCTCGATGGTCTCTCCGGCATCCACGAAGACCGCCGCCGGCTGTCTCTCCAGGCCGGAAAAACCGGTCACGAAGGACTCAGTGCCCAAACCGACGTCGAGCCCTAGGATGCGCTCGTGCGTCGGCTCCTTTTCCGAGCGGGTCAGGGTCGCGACCACGTCGATCACGATCGGGGTCACCTCGGGAAAGGCTACGCCTTTCTGCCTGATCGGGACCACTAGGAACTTGCCGGGCAGATCCCCGCCGTCCGGCCGGCGCAGGCGAAACACCATGAAGTCCGCCGCTGGGTCCGGATAGTAGGCGACCTTCCTATCGTCAGGCTTGATGCCGGCTCCGATCGGTCGGAAGATGGCGTCGCCGGTCGGTTCCGGGTAAGGGCACACCTCGCGACGGTCCGGTCCGGTACGGCACTCGCCCGGGTTCCATTGCGGATAGACCTTGCCGGAGGATGTCTCCTGCGTGCTCCAGATCGGGAAGCCGCCCTTGGGCCGCGTGTCGTAATCCACCGCGCGCAGGCCGCCGGGCGGCTCGCGGCCGGGCTTGGGTTCGAACATGTCGTGTCGGTCGGCGAAGTCGAGTGAGACCGGCGGCGGTACCAAGATGCGATGGGTGGTAAGCCGGCCGAGCGGCGCGTAAGTCGGCGAGGCGCCTGGCTGCGGTTCGCTCGCTTGGCTCCGCACGACGAGCTCGGTAGCGGTCTCCTGAGGCCCGCGGACGTCGCGCTGCAAGATGCTAAGCGAGGTTGCGATCACCGGTCCTTCGATGCGCTCGTGGCGCAGAACGCGTCGGCCTGTGCTGCCGTCCCTGGTCTTCGGGAGCGCGAAGCGGTGGAGATGGCCGTCGTCGTAAAGGGCCGTGGCTTCCTTCAGCGACAACGCGACGCCGCCGGCGAGCTGTGGGCGGACCCCGAACCGATAGGGCCAACCGAAGCGCTGCCGCGGCGGCCGCGGCCGGTCGGGAGTGTCAGGCAGGCTATAGGTCTGTGAGAGCTGGAGAAGGCCGGTCTCGGCGAGGGGAACCTCCCCGCCTTCAAGGTCGACGCCGAGCGGCAACCCGTGCCACTGCGCCACAACTTCCTCGACGAAGGCGGTCGCGGGCGGCAGCGGAGTGTCCTTGCTCTCGCTGACCTTCCCCTCCCCACTTTGCGCGCTGTTCGTCCGTAACCTGGAGGGTAGCGTCAGGACGGCCGAGAACAGCTCTCGGCGCTCAGCCTCGTTAGGGACGAGCGTTGCGATTTCAGCCTCGAAGAGCCTCTTGCCTTCGCGCGCAAAGGCGATGTCGCGATCGACGAGGGATCTCCAGGCCCGCTCCTTGCCCTTCTTTCCCGCGATGTCCATTCCTAGATCGAGCTTCAGGCCGACCGTCAGGTCTTCCACGTCGACGACCTCGTCGCGTGGCCCTGCCTTTTTGGCCTGCTCGCGGCGCTCGCTGCTCGCGACGGCCTGGAACACGGCCTGGCTCTGCCGCCAGCGGTCGACCAAGACGAGACCGGCGCTGACGAGCGTCGTGACCGGCGTGAGCTTCGTCTCGGTCGCGTGCACCTTAGTGACGGTCTGCAGCTCGCCCTCGCTCACGCGCGGGGCGTCGAGCGTCTGCAGGTCGAAGCGCGGGTTGCAGACCCCGCCCTCGGTCCGGGCAGCCCCAAGATCAAGCAGCCCGTCCATCTGGGTCGCGATCGCCCGGTCGAGAACCTGTTTCTGACTCCAGCCGATGGCTCGGGCGTCGAGCTCCTCGCGCGTGCAGGCCCAGAAGTGGGTTGGCTCGCGGTTGCCGTTCAGGCGGATCTTACAGGTGGTCCAGACGAGACGGTCGCACGGGAGACCGACGCGCGCGGTCACGAAGAGGTAGCGGGCCTCGGCCCGACGTCCGCCGCCAACGACCTCGTCTTGAACGCGCGCCGCTTCGACGTCTTTCAGGACTCCATCGTCCAGCGGTATGACTACATCGACGGCGAGGTTGAACAGACGGGCCAAGGCCGGCTGGCTCTGAAGGGCGAAGTAGCGGGCCCGCGCGGCCTCAACGCCTTCGAGGCGCCTCGACCGCTCATGGGGAGATATTTGGTGCTGAGGATCGAGTTCGTCGACGCGGGTCGCGGCCGCGTGCAGGACCCGTAGTCGCTGGAGCGTGCCGTCGAACTCCTTGGGCCGGTCCTTCGCCACGCAGTCGCGGCTCTCGGCCGGGGAAGCGCAGGCGACCCTGATGCGCGTGAGCCCAAGTAGCCCCTTTTCGACCTGCGCGGACGATTTCGCGTTGATGTAGTCACGACGCGCATCAACCTGCGCGTCCGTCCGCGTTCGCTCGCTCTCGACTTCTTGGTTGAGGCGCCGACTGGCCGCGGCGCGCTCCCTCGCGGAGGCGAACCTCTGCCGCTTTCGCGTCTCCTCCAAGCTGAGCTTGGCTACCGCCCCGCCGCCCACCGCTGGCGAGGGCTCCGGACCGGCGTCGGTGGCGGTAGCCTGCGCGTAGCGGACACGCGCCGGCTCGATAACGTCGAGCCACGGAAGGAGAGCCAGTGCGCCGTTCGCTGCCCTGGGCGCACGGGTCCGTAACCGCTCGCCTCGGCGTCCGTCGCGATCGGGCGGAAAGGGGGGCACCACTTTATCAGCCGCCGCGTCGGTCGGGTCGCGAAGCCGTTCTAGGACCGAGCGGCCGCGCTCCAGTGCCAGGAGCAGACCCATCTCGCCACGACCCGTCGGCAATATGTCAGGAACCTGCTTGTCCCCGGTCCCGTCCACTCTCGTTCTCGCAAGCCGCTCGGCCGCCGACTTGGGAACGCTCACACCACCTGGCTTGGTCCCCGTTTCGAGCGCGGCCAAGAGGCTCGCCCAATCCTTGTCGCCGCCCGGTGCGAGGAGGCGAGTCCACATCTCGCCAAGTTCGTTGACCTGCCTCGCACGGGCGTCCCTGCGGCTCCTCGCATCATTGTCGACGGCTGATTGCTTGCGGGCGAAGGCCCGAACTACGGGGCGCCAAGTGCCTCTATTCGGAGTTGGGCGATCAGGCGAGGCGGCGACCTCCCTTACGGCCGAGATCATGACCGCGAGCGCGGATGCGTCCGGCCGGTCCGAGCCGTCGAAGCGGCCGATCAGTTCCTCAATGGCTTGCGGCCAGCGGCTGATGTCGACTTTCTTCCCCCCGCACGCTTCCGCCGGCGGCCCGGTCACGGGCGCGAGCGTCAGGGTGCCGCGGAGCAGCCAAGCATCTCCCGTCCCCTTGGCGACGCCCGCCGGGACGAAGCGGACGCTGACCCCGACCATCCGATCCGTCACTGCCCGGGCCTCCTGCGCGCGCCGACTGGGCGAAGCCTATCGTCGACGTACCGGGCGAAACCCGCCCAATCTCGGCTCTGCGAACACCCATCGACCTTCAAATGCTCGCCCCGTTCTCGCGCCGCCGCGCCGGGCCGGAACGCGAGCGACATGAGCGGGGGGCCGTCATTCGCCTGAAGCGTGCTTGCGGCGTAGCGGATGCGACCGAGCCGTGAGGGCGAGGACCCGCCGTCGGGGCGTTCAAGGGCCGCGCTCTGCTGAGCGCTGCCCATGGTGCGGCCCTCGTTTTTCCTGACCTGGACGCTGAACTCGATATCGTCGATGCCGAGCGAGAACGAGAACGTGTAGGTGGCCTCGCCGTACATCGGGCCTCCGTCGTTCTGGACGAGGCGCACGAGAAGCGAAGTCGAGAAGCCGAAGCAGGCGATGTGGGCCGAACCGCCGACGAAGAAGGTGGCCCCGAGCGAAGTCTTGACGCCCCCTTGTGGGGTTTCCTCCCGGCGCAGGTAGATGCCCATCGTGACGCGGCCGATCCCTTGGAGCGGGCCGAATCCGAAGGCGAGGACGCCCCCATAGTCGAACGAGGCCTCGAAACCCACGATGGAGCGGCTGCTGGCGATCAGGGCGAGGTAGCCGCCGCCGCCAAAGATCGTCGACGAGATCAGGAACGGCGCGTCAGAGCGGCCGATCGAGATGATGAAGCGGGCTTCGCCTCCGGCATCGAAAGGCAGGCGGGCGGCAGCGTTCAGGACGACGTTGGAGAAGCTGAGGGCACCCACCCCGATCACGCCGAGGTTGATCCCATAGCCGGCCTCCAGGCCCGGCCGCTCTGTCAGGAACTTGAGATAAAAGCCTCCTGCCTTAGGCGACAGGAAATCCTGTAGAGGCTGCAGGAATGCCGCCTTCTCGCCCATCACGACTGTATTGAAGCGCACGCGGAAGTCGGGCGAGCGGCCGCTTCCGCCCTGGAAGCTCAGGCCGTGGAACTTGATCCTGACGACGTCGAACGCGTCGCCGAGGAGATTGACAGCAAAGGGGCCGACCTCGCCGGTGACGCTAAACTCAGGCGACTTCAGCTCCCCGGACGGTCCCGGCAGGAGGTGAACGACGGTGCGCGCCTGCAGCGTCAGCCTCGTACCCGGATCAGGCAGGAAGATCGCATCGTCTTTCGGGTAGGCACCGAGCTCGTTGTCGAGGTCGTAGGGGAGCACGACGCGGGCCGGCACGAGGTCGCGGATGCGAGCATCGATCTCGCGCCGGATCGCCTTCAGATCGATTGCCGAGAGCACCAACGAGCGGGCGAAATCGGCATTGATCGAGGCGAATTGACGTACGATCACGGCTAGGCTGGGCTCGGGCGAGCCCTGGCTCCAGGCCTCGATCAGTGGCCTGACCAGGCTCAGCGCTCCGGCGAGCCCTCCGGCTCCGGCCAGCTCGTCCTTGGCTCTCCGGAATACGTCCGCCTCGAATGCGAGCCGGTCGGGGAACTTAGTGCACTCCTTGTAGGGAGATCCCTCGGCGGGCGGGGAAGGGCATGGCGCGAGCAGCAGACTGTCGCCCAGGCGTCCCAAGACGACGGCCAGAATGGACTTGAGCAGCGGGTCTTCGTTCGGCTTTCCTGTACCCTTCAAGGTATTGAGTAGCTTGACCCGCTCGGTCACGAGCGTCGCGAGCCCCTTCGCCAAGGCCTCGACGAGCGGCTGCACAATCGGAAGGAGGCGGCTCTCGAGCGCCGCGAAGGTCGCGCCAGCCCCGACCAAGAGGCGGGCGACGAGCTTGGTTGCCTCGCGCTCGATTCCCTCCTCGACGGTCTTCCGGATGTCATCGACCAAGACCGGCATGCTCTTTACGGCGTTGTCGAGAGCCATGATGGCGTCCTCGAGCTTTGCCTCGTCGGCCGCGGCGGCGATGGTCTCTCGCCATCCCTTGGCGGTGGCGCGAACGGCGGTATCGAGCCTTTCGACTTCTCCGCCTGCCTCCGTCAGCGCCTTGATCACCGCCAGGATGTCCGGTTGCGGATTCTCCTTCGACCCTAGCGCTTCGGCCATAGCTCTCAGCGCGACCACGAGCGCGTCGAGCTTCGCCTTCCGAACGGTGCTATCCGCGAGGTCGCCTTCGCTGCCGTCCTTCCAGGCGGTCGCGACCAGGGTTCCGGCCCTGATGATCCGTGTGGCCGCAAGGCCCGCTCGGGCGAGCGCGTCGGTCACCTTCGCAACCTCGGCCCGAAGCGCGTTCTTCACGTCCTGCTCGGCCTTTTCCTCAACCCCGAGCAGCAGGTCCTTGAGGGCCGGTCGCACGGCCGGGAGGATCTCGACGAGCTTCTTCAGTTCGCCGAGGACCCGCTCGCGCGCCGCTGTGGCGGCGGCCACGGCCCGGGTCGCCTCCTCGGGCAGGACGAGGCACCCCTTCGCCGCATCGCCCGACCAGTTCGCGACCCGCGCCATCTCACCTTCGAGCCGTGCGATGTCGGCCGCGAGCGGACGCATTGCCTCGGCGAGCTTGATCCGGAGCGCCGTCGTATTAGCGATCCTATAGCCCGCCACGCCGGCCTTCTCGAAGGCGCATTCGATGACGTGCAACTGAACGACTGCTCGCAAGCCCGCCTGAGACAGCTCGCCGAGGCTGATCGTGCCCGAGGTTCCCGGTGAGGCCGGGAGCACGCCGCTGCATCCAACCGTGGTCGCTCCGTAGAGCTTGAGATCGTCCGACACCTTCCGGGAGGCCGCGGCGTCCGTGGATGCCGCGGGGGGCAGGAGCGCCCCAAGCAGCGAGGCGAAGCTCTCGACCACCTGCCCGGCGACGCCGCCGCAAGCCGCGTCGGCTGCCTTCAGCCGGCCGACGAACTCGGCGTCGACCAAGATCACGGCCGGCAAGTTCAGAATCTCCACGAGGACAACACGGAGCGTTTCCAAGACCTGAGCAGGGTCGGCCTGGACAGCGTGTTGAATCCTCCTGGCTGCCGTTTCCGCTCGCAGAAGCGCGGCACCAACCTGCCGCAGGTATGGCGTCGCGATCGCCTCCAATCGTGCTTGCGCCTCCTCCTGGACCCGGGCAGCGATGCTCTCAAGCGCCCTCGCGACGGCAAGCTGGTGCTGCTTGGCCTCGAGATCGAGCTCCTCCGCCAACCTTCTCGGCAGGCCGGCAAGGTCGAAGCCGTCCTTCAGGGTCTCCATCAGCGCCTTTCGCAGGGCGTTGTCGACAGCCGCCGCTAGCTCCGCCTGAAGGGCCTGTGCTACCGGTACGTCCGGGAGCGGCAGGGCGAACAAGGCCTGGCGCCACGCCCTCGTGGACGCGTCAACGAGCGTGTCCGTCAGGAGGTCCTTAAGCTTCGCCCCAACGTCGTCCTGCAGATTCTTGAGGATCGCCGGTATTTCTTTGGCGACCTCCTGAATGTCCCTCACGACCCCCTTCAGCTTCGCGACCTGGGCCTCTGACGCGCTGGCCAGGGGATCGCGCAGGATGCGGCCGATCGCGGCGACCAGCGCCCGCCCGGCCTCGTAGACGTTCGCGAGCAGGCCGAAAAAGGTGGCGTCACCCGTGCTCGGCAGCAGCGCTTCCGCGATCGCGTCGCGCAGCGCCGTCAGGCTTGCGCCGATCTGCGGATAGGCCTGGCCCAGACTGAGCGACCGTCCTCCGCCCAGATCGAGGTTGCGAGCCGCGATGTCCCTCCAAGTCGCGTCGACTTGGTCGAGCATGTCCTCGATCGGTTTCAGGACGGTTTGGGTGATGAGCGCGCGTGCCTCCGCGCCGACGCCCTGGGCGGCCGAGGCCCCGTACTCGACGACCTCCTTGAGCTGGGGCTGCTCTTTGAGCAGCCGCTTGCCGACAACCTTGAGGACGTCCGCCAATGGTACGAGGCCGAGCAGCTTGGCGTCGGTCGGAAAGACCTTTTCGGGCGTGGGGTTAGCCGTGTGAGCCGAGATGCTGGGGAGGGAGGTCCGCTGGTCCTCTGTCCCCTTGGTGGTCTCGTCGTCCTTGGGAAGTTCCCCCGGCCCGGCGCCCTCCGCGGCCGTGGCGGGTTTCGCGGCGCCAGGTGCAGCGGACTCGGCCTGGCCAATCGGCCCGGTTGAGCGCGAGATGCCGACGACGTCGAGGTTTGGTTGGCCGACCCCGCCCGAGCGGTCGCCGCTCGCCATTCGCATCTTGATTGGGGCCGGATCGCCGAGGTCAGCATAGCCCGAGATCAGCCGCAGGAAGACTTCGCCGGCCGGTGCAAGCGTCGCGTCACTCCCTTCCTTCTTGGTCTCGCCGAAGCCTTTGGCCACGTAGGAACCGTCGTAAGCGACCGAGGCCCACGTTACGGCCCCGCCCGTGAACCGCTCGACCTGGGTCAGGCGCACGCGCGCCACGTCGATCAGCGGGTAGAAGGCGGGCTGGTCGAGCCCCTCCATGAAAGGGTCGCGATCGAAGCGGCGGTTGTTGACCGAGAACGAGGCGGCCACGAAGCCGGCCTCCTCCGGCGTCGGGTTGTCGGGGTCCTTCGGTGTCGGCGGAACCTGCAGCTTGCCATCCTTGTCCCTCTGCCCAACGCCGCCTCTCTCCCGACCCTCAGCCTTCAGGTCCCAGAGGTCCGTCTCGAAGCTCGTGTCGCCGGGCTTGGCCTCCGGTGCCATGCGTACGGGCTGTCCATTGCGCTTGAGCCGACGCCGAGCGACGTTCTTGGGACTGCCGATCTTCGGTAGCGGATCGAGCGCGTTGTACCAGTCGACAAGCAGACCCATTGTCTTCTCGTCATTGGCGGCAACGTTGTCGACGAACATGAGCGGCAGCGTGACGGGTGCGGATTCAGCGTCCATGAGCATCTGAAAACCGACCTCGGCACCCTGAACGTTGGCGGTCCGCGGCCAGAATATCTGCCCGGTTCTACCCGGGACCTGCAGGATCTTAAGCTCGCCGGCCTCATCGTCCGGGTCAATCAGGTCCGGCGTGCGCCGAGTCAGCATGGTAACCCGCTCACAGGGCCAGCGCCGGCCCTCGTTCGGGTGGTCGTAGGCTGGGAAGGCCTTCACGGGCTCGCCGACCCGCAGGAACTTGCGCTGGATCAGGACCGACACAGGCGGCCCGCCCGGCACGACAGCCTCGAAGCGGCGCTCGGTGATCTTCACCAGCGTTGCCTTGTGTCCGATGGGGAACAGGAAGCCCTTGTAGACGACCTCCACGAGCACATCCCGGCCGAGCACCGTGCGGTGCCGCCAACGCTCGATCGAGAACGCGTCGAAGAGGTTGCGGCCGTAAGGCGAGCCGTCATCGACGCGGGCTGAGGCTGGCGGGGTGAAACTCGTGTCGAGGTTCAGGTTGCCGCCGAGCGCGGTAAGCGCGAGCTCGGTGATCGCCAAAGGTTGCGGTCGGTAGATGGCGCTGTAGTCGCGCGGGGTCGTATCGAACGTTTCCGTGCTTCCACGGCGCTTCGCCGGCGCGTCGTAGCGCATGTTAGATAGGCGGTAGCCGGCCGGCGGGTCGAACTGGCTGCCGCCCAGGATCTCGCCGTTCACGTCGCGGCGGCCAAGCACGGGCAATCCGTGTAGTGACGAGAGCACCACGAGCTCGTGGCGGTCATAGGCGTCGAGCGAGGTGCGGAAGCGGGGCAGTCCCTCCAACCTTTCTGGAGGCTTAGTTCTGACGCCCAGGGAACGAGGCAGCGACCAGGGCGCGAACGGGCCGTGAGGCGGGGCGCCGGGATCGTTGGTCGACAACAGCGCCGCCGGGCGAAAGTCCGGCGACCACACAGCCCTGACGCCCGCTTCCACCCCTTGGCCGGACAGCGTTGCCGACCATAACTCTCTACAGGTCTCAACGAGGTCGCCATCCTCCTTGCGGAAAGCCTTGCGCCTAACCGCGTCGCTCGGGGTCACCCAGGTGCCGTCCTGGGCCGGCGAGAGGAAGAGGCGGAAAGGCAGCTCGATGGCAGTTTGGAACGGGTCGGGGGCCTCGCGAGCCGAGGCCGCCACCTGGGCCAGGCGCTCCTGGGGCGCCCGGCGGCTCGCCCGAAACTGGAACGGCTCTCCCTCCTTCGGCGCGGGCTCGGATGGCCTTCCACCGCGCAGCGTTGTGTCGTCCCAGATCGCGAACCGGTCGCCTGCATCGATGCCCTGGAAGGCGAGAATTTCGGCATCGTCCAAGTTGTAGGTTCGGGCCCAGCGTGGCTGAGCGGGTCCCCGCGCGGGCGCCTCTGGCAGTTTCTCTGCCCGTCGGACGACGGAGAGGTCGAAGCTGCCCCAATCCGTCAGACCCTCCAGCGAGAAGGGAATGCCGCCGCCCGCATGCTCGGCCTGGAAGTCGTCGCAATTGATCCGGAACGCGAGACGGCTCGGACCTGACAGTCGCGCCTCCGTCAGCTCTTCGAAGTCTTCGTGGGGAGCGGTGGCATCCTTTCCGAACCGCTCCGTCCAGTCGGCAACGCGGGCCGGTAGCTTGTCTCGGACCGCCTTGAACCAGGCACGACCGCGATAGGTCGCGTGCTCAGGTTTCCCCTTGGCCTTGAGGTGTTCACGTCGAAACGCGCGTCGGAACTCCGCGTAGTCGCCACTGCGTCTTTCCTTGGCGAGCTCAAGGGCATCGGAAGCAGCCGCATGCTCCGGTTTGGTGGGGTCAATCTCCCCCTTGGAGTCCCTCCCGTCGTTCAGCGCCGCCAGCGCCGCCTGCTTGAGCTCGGCGGACAGCTCGACATCGGGAGCCTCCAGCGCGGCCTCTGCGGCATGCGGACCGAGGATTGCCAGCGCGATGCGGCGCGCGTCAGGGTCGAGGAAGTCCGGCCCCAGATAGATCCGCTGCTCCTTGGGTAGCTTCGCTTCCGTCGTGCGTCTTTTGAAGTCGCGGCGAAGGTCCAAGTGCCTCTGTGCCTGCTTCTTCACCTCCTCCTTGGTACTTTGGAGGTCCGCCATCAGGAGCGCGGTCACCTCCGGATCGAGCCGCTCGCGCGCGGCCTGCCGCTCCTTGCGGTGCTTTCCGGTCGGATCGGCCCCCCGCCGCGGCTTCGGCTCGCGGAGCTTCGCCAAGTCGATCTTGTCTTGGTCGCTTTTCAGGGCATCCGTCAGCCGCGGCAGGTCGATCGTGGGGATCTGGCGAAAGTAGGCGCGCTCGACCACGTGCTGGGGCGGGAATTCAACGGCGAGGACTGGCCGCTCGTCACGCGTCGGGTGGCGCGTGCCGTCCTGCGTTGCCGCAGGGCTGTCCGCCCGGCAGACTGGGCCGCCGCGGCTGGGCAGGATCCGGGCAGGCGGCCGCCTGCTGACTGCTGAAGGGCGCGGAATTTCGAGCAGCAGACCGGAGAAGTGATAGGAAAGCGAGAGCAGGTCCGTCGGGCGCAGCACAGTGAGCTTGGCGCGATCGAGACCGAGATGCGCACCGCGCGAAAGCGCGGCAGGATCGGGCCCAAGTGGCACTACGGCATCCGCCGAAACGGGCACTGCCGCCGCGCCTAGCGCGGGGAGCACGAAGCGGCACTCTGCATCGGCGAAATCGAGACGCGTGACGTGCTCTCCTAGCCTCTCTGTCGCGGCCGGGTCCTGACCGGCCGCGCGCTCCGGCAGCCGCACGCCCGCCGATACCATCGAGAGCGTGGCTTCGAAGTCCTCCAGACGGCGGATCTCTTTCTGCGGATCGATGTCCACGGCCTTGATGACGATTGGCGGAACCCGCGCCGGCAAGGCTGTCCGAGGCGAGACCATCGGGGCGGCGCGCGCCTCCACAGAACCGAACGGCGTGACGAGGACGTGCTCCTTCGTGCTCGGCGTCAGAAGGGCACGGGTCTCTACTCGAGCCGGCCCGGGCCTAGTCGGGTCGCTCGGGCGCTGCTGCCGCGTGATCGTGACGGCGGAGAGATTGAAGACGGTCGGTGGCGCGGTCGGTGCCTTCGGGTCGCCCGACGAGATCTCCAGCCGGGCGAGCGTCCGCAACCCGTCGCGATCGCCGCTCGCCTCCAAGACGAGTCCCGAGACGGTCTCCTCCGGCCGCCCCCAATGCCGCAGCCCTGCCCGAAGATTCTCGGGCTTGAAGGGCACATCTATTGCCAGCGTGGCGCCGACGCGGCCAGCGCCCTCTCCCGCGAAAGCGAGCTCGAAGCGGCTAGGCAGCAGGAACGGGCCGCCCGCCTCCGCGTAGAGCCCAACCGAAGAGGGCGTCTGCAAGCCGCTCTTGGCGTCGGCCCGCTGCCGGGGCGCCTCTTCGGCAAACAAGCGCCGCCGCAGCGTCCACGACGCGGGCGGCGGCGAGCGACCGTGCGCCGCAGTTTGCGTTGGTCCCGGTCCTCCAGCCGGGACGGCGGGTCTGGGGAGCCGCGCCGTTGCCGTCTCGTCGGTGCCGAAATTGCGCTCGATCGTGAGCTTTGCAAAGCGAAGCGGGTAGTCCAAGATGTAGAGGTTTCCAGCGACGCGCCAAGCGAGCGTTCGGTCGAGGCCGAGCACGATCGGACCGTCTGCCTGAACGCGCAATCCGAAGAAGCCGGCGAGTGTCGGTTGCACGAGCGCGGGCGGCAACTCCGCCTCAAGGCAAGGTAGGCCCTCCCCGCCGTCCGGGCCCATGAGAAAGCTGCTGAGCTCGCATCGCGAGATTATCGGACCGTTCCGCACACCGAACCGTCGCGCCGTGTCTGCCTTTGCGGGCCACTTCGAGGTTTCCAGCAGGATCTGCCAAGGACGGAGCGCGCCGACACCCGACCGATCGCGGGTGAATCGGAAGGTCAGTTGATGCGGGGCGGCCTCTCGCCCTGGGAAGGAGGCGTTTTCGACCGTGAGGGTCCAGGCGCTCGCCTCCCAGGTTCGCGGTCTGTCCTCAAGGGCGACGACAGCGCTCTCGCGAAAGAGCCGGAACCTCGCCTTTTCTCCGAAAAGCTTGCAAGCCCAGCGCCACTCCACGCCGCCATAGGAGATGACGATCTTCTCGTGCTGATCATCGGCGAAGAACAGTTGGAGGTCTTCAGTATCAGTGGCCCGCGCGCCTTCGACGAGAAGCGCGCTCCCCATCCCTGCCAGGACAACGCGGCGGGTGAGCTTCGGGCCTGGGACACCCGAGAAGCTCGCCTCCAGGAACTCCCTCGATTCGGGGTCGCGATCCATCGGAAGTTCCTGGGAGGCACACAATCGATATTTCCATCGATCCTGCCATTTTTAGAATGTTTGTCAACTGACTTCGACAGCGTAAGATATTCGTTGATCTGTATCGCATTCTCGGCGATGAGTTTTCCAAGCTATAGTATTTTATCTGATGTTTATAAAGCCAAATTTCATGTCTCTTTATCATGCTTCGCACAGGTAATGAAATATATTCTCTGAGCGTTATTTATATTTTCATTGAATAAATCGCCAGGATCGTTCTAAGGCTGCGCCCGGTTTCGGCTTAACATGCGTTCTATATCGCGGGACGTCCGCTCTGGATTATTAGCCTAGACAATGCTCGTAAGTCCTAGCGAGGCTTGTCGAAGATCATGGCGGTTGCCAACCTAGGTACGCCAGATTAGTCAGTTTTCGTTCGGATGATCGAATTAGTAGAGTGACTGAACTCGTCATCTTATCAAGCATGCATGATAGATTTGTCTTGACAAGATCGCGACTTTGCAAGCAGGAGGTTAAAAATGGGAACCGATGTATTTATTGAGCCAGATACAGGATATGATGGAAAAATTCCAATAAATGACAGTACAATTCGCTATCGGCTAGTACACATAAATCCAAGTTCATTGAACCTGCTGCACGATGCACATGATATAGAGAATGCCGGGTTGGGACTATCGGCTAATTTATTTGATGACATTAAGGTAAACTTATTGCTTTCTCAAAAGACGAGTGCCAGAGATAAGACTGTCTTCTATGGTTCTGTCGTCATGGCGAAACAAAGCGACGTTACTGTCATAGTAAGAGGCGAACGGCTCTCGGCTACTATCTTCACCGAGGAGCAGATGTTCCGAGTTGAGCCGCTCAGTAAAAAAATGCATGTCATCAAAGAAATAAATTTGGAAATGGAAAGTGACTGCGAAGTAAAAAATCTCAGCGAGGATTGTGAGTCAAGCGATGGGGTGGATAGTAAAAAAATTTCAAAAGCAATCAAAGCGATAGATACAACTAGAATATCGGGTAACCCACACATTATTTCAATACTAATATTATACACACCCTCGGTAAAGGATAGCTTCTCATCCGAAGAATCGTTGAATATATATATAGATGATATGATCACCGAGTCAACTAAATACTTCTCAGAGTGCGATATTAATGCAAAATTTACGTATACAGCAAGAGAGATCAATCGCGACTTTCCCGCCGCAGCGGATGAATGTCTCGAAATGATAAAAGATGACCCCGAAATTGCTCGTTGGAGGTTGGAAGACAAGGCAGACTTGGTTTCTTTGCTGAGGGTAAGTAGAGGTAGTGTGGCTTACTGCCTAGGTTCAATAAATCATGGAAATCCTAAAAAGGGATTTTCAGTAGTAAATCTTGATAATTCCAGGGATGTTTTTTCATTTATTCATGAAATCGCTCACAACATGGGTTGTGCTCACGATCCAGAAGGAGATCATCTAGATTGTAAAGGTGCGGATACAATAGCTCGTGGCCACATTTTCGAGGTGCATGGGAAAAAGCGAAAGACGATCATGGCATACGGTTCGGCAAAACGAATTCCGCGATTCTCTGGGACTGATGTATCTTGGGATGGCGTGTTGACGGGAAGGGCAGACCGTAACAACTCGGCTATACTTCGCAATACAGTGAAAACGGTTGCGACATACTTCGAAAGCTTATATAATGAAGTTTAGATGATTAATTTACGGCAACCACGGTGTCTCTCAGTGCAGGGTGAGCCAGAGAATCAACCGGGCACGTTGGGGTAGCTGCGTCGTAGCGTGCAGCGGGAAGTTAGTTGCGGTACTCATCTGGTGTGAAGCGCCTCAAAGCACGTTGAATGGATGGTTCAGAGGTCCGTGACGGCGCGGGCAGCCTCGGCGTGCAGGAAGGCCCTGAGCTTGGCGACGGCCAGTTTGACTGGGTTGAGTTCGGGCGAGGAGGCGCGCTACCGAACTCGTTGTGCTTGCCGATGACGCTGACCTTATAGGTATGCAGGTTCGAGCACGACCGTATGGCTGAGTCTCAGAGCCGGCACCAAGGTCCCCTCGACATAGCCGTGGAAGCGAGCGCCCGCCATCGGCGTCGAAGAACGCGCTGGTCGTCAAACCGCTGGCGCGCTGGCTGGCGGTGACGGTGATGGCTTTTCCAATGACCAGACGGCACCGCCACCCAGCGGCGCTCGCCGCGTGGTGCGCGCCCGTAGCGGCGACTCATCCTTGTCATGGTCTTGTTAGGAACACGAGACTGTCCGGATCGAGATCGAACTGGCCCTCGAAACAGGACAGGCGGGCCGACTTGACCTCTCCCCGATCCTGCTCGGCCGCGTGGCCAGTGATTTTTTTCTATGCCTGATGCCGTGGCGCTTGAAGAAACGCGACAGCCTTGTGATCACGATCTGTGGGCTACGCCACACGAGCGCGCAGTCGGTCGCCTCCAAGCCGCAGGTCACCGGGTGGCCGAGATTGGGCACGAACGCGATCAGACGGTCGTGCTATGTGCGGGTGTTGAGGACGCTCAACCGGCGACGACGGCTTGAGCCGGGCACCTCGATCAGGATGTCGTTGCCGAGCCTTGGCAACGTCGATGTCTACGAGAACGCCTTCGGGCGGAGTAAGCTGTGGTCTGGACCGCGTCGAGGAAGAGGCCTTCTATGTGCTCGACGGGGTGTGCGACTGGCAGGTCAGCGAACATACCGGTCATACCGACGACGCGTAGAGTGCGGCAGTCCTGAGCGTTCAAGGATAAGCGTCGGCGCCGGGTGGGCGGTCGCCGCTGGTCACCGATACGACGGGGATCGATGGATCGCGCTGATGGTCTCGTCCGGTGACGAGAAGGAACGAGCGAAGGACGGCTCGACCTGAACGGCGCTGTGGCACGGTTCTGTAGGTCTTGGAGAGACGGCCAACGGCCAGATGGTGGTCCCGACCGTGATAGTTTGCACGGGTGGCGGCCCACCCCGTCGCGGACGGCCTTGAGTCTTGTCGCCGCTCCACTGGACTGCTACAAATCCTGTGGCGGCAGCAAGGCCAAGTGTCTTTAGGATTTCAGGTTTTTCTTTCCGGCTAGACTGGTCCGTATCCAGGTCCCCCAGCCACTCAAGCTCCTCAGCCACCGAATCGTTAGCGTCTCGCGCGGTCGTCCTGCGGAGCGGGCCTTTTGTTGCAGGCCGCCTCACGGCGATGCCGACCATCAGGACCTGCGGTCACCGGATATCAAGCCGGACGGTGCGTCGTCGGGAGCCAGATCACGAAGATCGAGCCTCGTTCGAGCTCGCTGTCGACCGTGATGGTCCCGCCGTAGCGGGCGATCAGCGTGTAGCTGATCGAGAGGCCCAACCCCGTACCGCCATGCGTCCGGGTGGTGAAGAAGGGGTCGAAGATCTTGCGCAGCCGGTCGGCCGGAATGCCGATGCCGGTATCCGCCACCTCGATCGCGACGCCGTCGAGGCCGGAGCGGTCCTCGTCCCGCGTGCTCAGGCGCAGCAGGCCGCCCTCCGGCATGGCGTGGATGGCGTTGACCATCAGGTTGATCACGACCTGCTGCAGCTCCGTCCGGCTGACCTCGACGGTGCGCGTCGCCGTGTCCCCCCTCTCGATCGCGACGGCGGCGCGTTCGAGGAGATGGCGGACGAGCACCAGGCAATCGGTGACGACGTCGGCCGGCACGACGGTCTCGACATAGCCGGCATACTCGTCCGGACGGGCGAACTGCAGCAGACGGGTGACGATCATGTTCACCCGGTGGACCTGCTGGTCGATCAGGTCGAACTCGGTCCGGACCTCGTCGGCCGCGGGGCCGAGCGCCTCGCGCGCGACCTCGAGGTTGCCCTGGATGACGGCGATCGGGTTGTTGATCTCGTGGGCGACGCCGGCGGTGATCTCGCCGATCGAGGCGAGCTTCTCGGACATGACGAGTTGCCGGCGGGTCTCCTCGAGCTGGCGGGTGCGCTCCTCCACGCGGGCATCGAGCTCGCGCGCGAAGGCCCGCAATTCCGCGTCGCGCGCCTGGAGACGGTCGAGCAATTCGTCGAAGCGGCGGGCCACGAGCCCGATCTCGTCCTGGCTTAGAACGGTGCCGGTCCGGGCACCGAGGTCGCCAGCATCGACGGCGGCGATCGTCCGGTTCATCCGCTCCAGCGGCTTGAAGATCGCCCGGGCGAGGCGGAGCAGGAACGGAACCGTCACGAGGGCGGCGATGGTGAAGGCGGCCACGACCGCCGCCACCATCGCCCAGCGCGCCAGCCGGAACGGGCGTTCGAGGAAGCCGACATAGAGCATGCCGACCCGCCGGCCGGTGCTGTCGGTGACCGGCTCGTAGGCCGAGATGTAGCGGTCGTTCACCACGAACGCGCTGTCGAGCCAGATGCGGCCCCGGCCGAGCACGGCGTCGCGCACTTCTCTCGAGACCCGCGTGCCGAGGGCGCGGCGGCTGCCGAACAGGCGCACGTTCGTGGCGACCCGGACGTCGTCGAGGAACAGCGTCGCCGTGCCCTGGCTGCTGCCGGGCAGGTCGGCATGGGCGTAGATCAGGTCGTTGAGGGTATCGACGAAGCCGAGATTGCCGTTCAGCAGCGAGCCGCCGACGAGGGCGCCCGTCCGCGCCTCGCCCGCGCTGTCCGGCAGCGGCGCGGGGCTGGCGGAGTGGACGACGAGGCCCCGGGTCTCCACGGTGCGGTCGGTCTCGGCGGCGGCCGGCGTCGGCACGAGATCCAGGCGTGCCCGCGCCGCGAGACCGGGCGAGAGGGCGTCCAGCGCGTCCGCGTCGAACACGTCGATCGCGGTCTCCGGCTTGCCGCCGAGCGCGGCGTCGACGACCCGCCATCGCGCGCCGCCCGACGGTCTGGCTCCGGCGGGCGAGGCGGCCACGATCACGCCGTCGGCCGCCGTCAGGTACAGGAAGTCGAGGCCGAGCGTCTTCCGACGCTCCTCCAGGAGGGCGTCGAGTCCGCCCGCGCGGGCCGCCTCGGCGAAGGCCGCCGACTGTCCGAGCGCCGCGATCTGCTCGTCGCCGCGCTCCATGATGCGGCGCAGATACTGGCGGGCGATGATCAGGTCGTCATGCGCCTTCGAGACCAGGAGCGCATCGAACTGCCCGAGCCACCAGAACAGGGCGAAGCCGAGGACGATGGGAAGCACCGCTCCCATCGGCAGCAGGGCGATGGCGAGCAGCCGCGTGCGAACCGAGCGCAGGCCCGAGACGTTCGGGGGCGGATCAGGCGCCTTCGGATCGGTCACGCATTCCATTCCGCGCATTTGCGGTCGAGGGTCTTGCGCGACACGCCGAGCCGCCGCGCGGCCTCGGCCCGATTCCCGTCGGCGGCGGCGAGCACCCGCAGGATGTGGCGCTTCTCCACCTCGGCGAGGTCGTCGGTCCGGATCTCGGCGGTCGCCCCGGAACCGGGCTCGCCGAAGGTCCCGAGGATCAGGGCGCGCTCGATCCGGTTGCGAAGCTCGCGGGCGTTGCCCGGCCAAGCATAGGCCTCGAATCGCTGCAGCACGCTCGGCGGGATCGGCAGGGGCGGCAGCCCGAGCTGGGCCGAGAGCTGATCCATGAACATCCGCGCGAGGGGCTCGATGTCCTCGACGCGCTCGCGCAGCGGCGGCAGGTGGATGCGGACGACGTCCAGCCGGTAGTAGAGGTCCGCCCGGAACCGGCCGGAGGCGACCCGCTCGGCGAGGTCGGCATTGGTCGCGGCGATCAGGCGGACATCGATCGGGATCTCACGGTCCGAGCCCACGGGGCGGACCTTGCGGTCCTCGATCACCCGCAAGAGTTTTGCCTGCAGCGCGAGCGGCAACTCGGCGATCTCGTCGAGGAAGAGCGTGCCGCCCTGAGCGTAGAAGAAGAGACCCTCGCGCGACGAGGCGGCGCTGGTGAAGGCGCCCTTCACGTGGCCGAACAGCTCGCTCTCGATGATGTCGGCGGCGATCGCCCCGCAATTCACCGGGACGAAGGGCCGGTCGGCGAACGGGGACTGCTCGTGCAGCGCCCGCGCCGTGACCTCCTTGGCCGTCCCCGATTCGCCCGTGACGAGCACGGTGCTGCGGGTCGCGGCGGCGCGGGCGACGAGTTCGCGGGTGCGCACCATCTGCGCCGAGGTGCCGACGATGCGCTCGACGGCCTGCGCGCGGGCCGGCGGGCTCAGCTGGCGGCGCAGGACGAAGTTCTCCCGCCGCAGGGCCGAGCGGTCGAGACAGCGAACGACCGCGTTGAGGATCTGCTTGGTGCGGAACGGCTTGAGCACGAAGTCGGCCGCGCCCGCCCGGACGGCCTCGATCGCCGTCTCGAGATCGGCGAAGGCGGTGATCAGGATCACTTCCGTGAACAGGCCGTCGCGCCGCAGGTCCGCGAGCCAGGACAGCCCCGTGCGTCCGCCGAGGATGTTGTCGAGGATGATGAGGTCGAAGCTGCTCGCCTCGATCAGCCGGCCCGCGGCGGCGGTATCGCCGACCGCCTCGACCCGGGCGCAGCGCGGCGCCAGCGTCCGGACCAGGAAGTTGCGCATGCCGGGCTCGTCGTCGACGACGAGGATGTGCGCCTTGGCGAGCCACGGGTCGCTGGTCGCAGCGGAAGCGTCTGTCGCGCCTGGGCCGTCTGTCATGGAACCGCGATCGGGCCAGCGGGAGGGGCTGCCGCAAGCAGGCCCGGAGCGACGCCTGCTTCGTGTCTCTCACAAAACTCCCGCTGCGCCGTCGCGGTCGAATGGGACGCGGCCGGTGACCGGGAGTTTTGTGAGGCACTCTTAGAGGAATTCCCTCCCGCTGGCGATGCGCCGACCCGCCGGCACGGGGCCGGCGGGTTGCAGGGGCGCGTCAATGCAACAGGATCGCCGTCTTCTGGAGCGTGATCAGCACGCCGACCGCGAGCGGCACGCCGACCGCCGCCCAGGCCAGCACGACGAGCACGGGCGACGCCGTGGGCTCGGCCGTCGGCGTCGCGGCGAGCGACGCCTGCGCCTCGGGACGGACCGCGGCGGGAGCCGCCTTGTCCTCGGCCATGTAATGGCGCGCCGCGACCGGCCGGACCAGGAGGTTGCAGATCAGGCCGAGGACCAGGAGCCCGGCCAGGATGTACATGGTCTGGTTATAGGCCTGCGCGTTGGGCAGGCCCGCGGCGATCTGGTACTCGCGCAGGTAGTTGACGAGCACCGGGCCGAGGATGCCCGCCGTCGCCCAGGCGGTCAGCAGCCGCCCGTGGATGGCGCCGACCATCTTGGTCCCGAACATGTCGGCGAGATAGGCCGGCACCGTGGCGAAGCCGCCGCCGTACATCGAGATGATGATGCCGACCGCGAGCACGAAGAACAGCGTCGTGCCGAGACCCGCCAGCGTCGGCACCGCGGCGTAGAGCACGATGCCGAGGAGGAAGAAGATCGCGAAGGTGAGCTTGCGCCCGAGCTTGTCCGACGAGGTCGCCCACAGGAAGCGTCCGCCGATGTTGCACAGGCTGAGCAGCCCGGTGAAGCCCGCCGCGATGGCCGCGATCTGCGCCTTCTGCGCGGCATCGAGCTGGCCGAAGGGGATGTCGAGCCCGATCAGACGGCCGCCGAACATCTCCTGCAGCATCGGCGAGGCCATGCCGATGACGCCGATGCCGGCCGACACGTTGAGGCAGAGCGCGGCCCAGATCAGCCAGAATTGCGGCGTGCGGGTCGCGACGCCGAGATCGACGTTGCGCGAGGAGACCATGGCGCTCTTGGTCGTGGCGGGCGGCGTCCAGCCGGCCGGCTTCCAATCCTCCCGGGGCACCCGGTAGCCGAGGGCGCCCGCCGTCATGAACACGGCGTAGATCAGCGCCATCGCCACGAAGGTCTGCCAGACGCCGACGGAGGTCGGGCTGGCGAACTGGCGCATCAGCCAGTCGGCCAGCGGCGCGCCGATCATCGCGCCGCCGCCGAAGCCCATGATCGCCATGCCGGTGGCCATGCCGCGCCGGTCCGGGAACCACTTGATCAGCGTCGAGACCGGCGAGATGTAGCCGAGGCCGAGCCCGATACCGCCGATGACGCCGGAGCCGAGCCAGAGCATCCAGAGCTGGTGCAGGCTGACGCCGAGCGCGGAGATCAGCAGGCCGCCGCACCAGCAGAGCGCCGAGACGAGGCCGGCCTTGCGCGGCCCGGCGCGCTCCAGCCAGCCGCCCCAGACCGCCGCGGAGCAGCCGAGCAGCACGAAGAACAGGGTGTACATCCAGCCGAGCTGGCTGATCTTCCAGTCGCAGCCCGTCGCGACCAGGGAGCCGAGGAAGCCCATCTCGGCCGGGCAGGCGACCGGCTGCGTGATGCCGACGGCGCGCGAGAGCGGCAGCCAGAACACGCTGAAGCCGTAGGCCATGCCGATGCAGAGATGGATCGCGAGCGCGGCCGGCGGCACCAGCCAACGGTTGAAGCTGGGCGCGGCGACCGTGCGCTCGCGACTGAAAAAGCCGGGTTCGGCGGCGATGGTGACGGACATGGATCCTCCTGGCGCGATTTCTCGAGGTGCGGTCTTCGCCGCACTTCGGAGGTTGCGTCAGCAATGTCCGAGCCATTCGGGGAAATGCTGAATTTCGCGATGCTGTGCAGGAACTTGGACAAATCTGGCGCCGGATGGCGTCTGGACAATTTGTCGACTTTATCCGCCAGCTTTTCTCTTGAGAGTGGACAAAATGACCGTGCCGATCGCCTGCGTCCTGCCACGAGACGCGATGGCGTTGGGTTCGATGGCGACGTGGTGCGGGGCGGGGTTTCGAAGGGTTCCGCGGGTCTCCGTTGCGCCCGAGGCGATCGTCCTCGGCTTTTCTCGAGGCGGTTCCGGCCGGCGCCCTGACGATCGCCGCCGCCGGGATGCTGTTTCGAAGGTATGCCCTCATCCGTTTCCGGTTGATCACCTGTGGCCACGCCCCCTCTCCTCCCCACATGGGGGAGCGGACAGGCCATGCTCTTTCCGAAGCGATCAACCGGAAACCGGAACATGCTCCGCCGTGCTCGGGATGCGCAGAATCGAGGCACGGCGGGGATCAGGCGCTGGTTGTGAAGATGCATAGCGAGCGTCGCCCGTAAGCGTCCCGCACGACGGACAGGCGCGCAGAGGGCGGTGAGCGAACCGATTTCGAGGGCCGCTGTCGCCCGCAGATCCTACACGGCCGGATCGGCCGGCTGCGCCAGGCGGGCGAGGAACGGCGCCGCCGCCTTCTCGGCGGCGCGCTCGATCGCCCGGTAATGCGCGATGACGTCGGTGCCGAAGGCCGAGAGCCGGGCGCCGCCGCCCGCCTTGCCGCCGATCTGGGCCTCGATCACCGGGCGCCCGAAGCCCTTGTTCATGTCCTCGACGAGGAGCCAGGCGCGGCGGTAGGACATGCCCAGCGCCCGGCCCGCCGCGGAGATCGAGCCGTGCTCGGCGATCGCTTCGAGGAGCTGGACCTTGCCGGGGCCGATCCGCCAATCCGGTCCGAGATCGATGCGGATGCTCAAGCGGGCCATCTCTCTCCTCGTGCTTTTCGAACCGTTCTAGGCGCCTGCACGGGCGAAGACGAGGCCGGCATCGCGGGAGCCGCGCCCGGCGGATGCGCCCTAACCCCCTTCAGAAGCCGGGGCTGAGATCGAAGCGGAGGACCGCGACCGGCTCGCCCGGCGCGGCCGGAGGAGCGTCGGCCGGGCGGAGGACGAGAGCGTCGGCCAGGGCCAGCCCCGACAGCATCGCGTTGTCCTGGTCCGCCAGGACGGAAAACGTCGGCACGCCCCGCCCGACACGGCCGAGCCGGCCCCGCAGGAACGTCGTGCGCGGCCCGGTCGCCGGCAGCGGCGTCGCCAGGACGGCGCGCTCGGGCGACGGCTCCGCCCATCCCGCCCCCGCCAGCCGCGACATCGCGGGTCCGAGGAAGAGAAGCGCGCTCACCAGCGCCGCCACGGCATTTCCGGGCAGCCCCAGGACCGGGAGCTGTCCGAGACGCCCGAACAGGGTCGCCTTGCCCGGTCGCATGCGGACCTTCCGGAAGGCCGGCTCGAAGCCCAACTCCGCGAGGACCGGGCTCAGGAGGTCGAAGTCTCCGACCGACGCCCCGCCCGACGTGACGAGGAGATCAATCCCCGCCGTCGCGCGCGCCCGCGACAGGGCGACGGAGAGGGCCGCGCCGTCGTCCGCCGCGATGCCGAGATCGAGCGGCACCCCGCCCCAGCTCCGGACCAGCGCCTTCAGGGCCGGACGGTTGGCATTGAGGATCTGGCCCGCCTGCCCGTCCGCGAAGGCGCGCGACAGCTCGCTTCCCGTCGAGAGGACGGCGACGCGCGGCCGGCGATGGACGCGGATCTCCGCGTGGCCCGCGGCGGCGGCGAGGCCGATGTCGCGGGCGCTCAGGCGCGTCCCGGGCCGGGTCACCGGCGTGCCCGTGCCGAAATTGCTGCCGGCCGCTCGGATGTGCCGGTGCGGTTCGGCGCCCGGCAGGATGCGCAGGCGCTCGCCGACGGTCTCGGTCAGTTCCTGAACGACGACCGTATCGGCTCCGGGGGGAACCGGTGCGCCGGTGAAGATCCGCCGGCAGGTCCCGGGTGCGAGCGGCGGACCGATCGGATCGCCCGCCCTTGTCACGCCCGAACGGGCCAGGAGGGCGTCGGCATCGGCCCAACGCAGGGCGTAGCCGTCCATCGCCGCGACCGCGAAGGGGGGAGCGTCGAGGCGCGCCGGCAGGGCCTCGGCGCAGACGCGGCCGGCGGCATCGTCGAGCGGCACGCGCTCGCACCCGACCGCGCGCAGGCACCGCTCCATCCGCGCGAGGGCCTCGGCGATCTCCGGCATGTCGATGGGCGCTGTCGCGGCGGCGGTCGGCGTCTGCACGTGGGCTCCTCGGCACATCCCAACCGTCGCAATAGCCGATCGGCCCTGGTCGAAGCTATGTTTCTCCGTATATAGCGCATCCAAGGCCGGGCGCCTTCATCGCGGAGAGACGCGCAGTTGGCTGGCGAGCCTGCCCGCGGCCGCGTGATCCCCTCCCCTCATTCGAAACAGGAACTGTCGCGTATGGCCATGCTCACCCGCACCCGATTCCTGGCCGGCCTCGTCGCCCTCGCCCTGGCAGGGCCGCTGCCCGCGCCGGCCGCGGAAGCGCCGACCGTCTTCGCCGCCGCGAGCCTGAAGAACGCCCTCGACGAGATCGCCGGAACTTACGCCAAGGAGGGCAAGCCGGCCCCGCGGATCTCGTACGCGGCCTCGAACACGCTGGCCAAGCAGATCGAGCAGGGCGCGCCCGCCGACCTGTTCTTCTCGGCCGACCTCGACTGGATGGACTACCTCGCCAAGAAGGATCTCATCCGGCCCGACACGCGCGTGAGCCTGTTGGCCAACAGCATCGTCCTGATCGCCCCGAAGGACTCGAAGGCCGAGGTGACGATGGGGCCGGGCCTCGATCTCGCCTCGGCCCTCGGCTCCGGCAAGCTCGCCATGGGCAACGTCGAGGCGGTGCCGGCCGGCAAGTACGGCAAGGCGGCGCTGGAGAAGCTCGGCGGCTGGGCCGGGGTGAAGGACAGGATCGCGCAGGCGGAGAGCGTGCGGGCCGCCCTGCTCCTCGTCTCGCGGGGCGAGGCGCCGCTCGGCATCGTCTACGCCACCGACGCGGCGGCGGACGCCAACGTGAGGATCGTCGCCACCTTCCCCGCCGACAGCCACCCGGCGATCGTCTACCCGGTCGCGATCACCAAGGATTCGCGCAACCCGGACGCCGCCGCCCTCCTGACCTATCTGCGCGGACCCGCCGCCAAGACCGCCTTCGAGAAGCAGGGCTTCACCGTGCTGAGCCGCCCGGCGACCGCCGCGCAGTGACCGGCTCCCGTTGCCCGTTCGGGCAACGGCAATCCGCTTCTTCGGGTCTCGACGCCGGACCCGGGTTCGGTCAGCTGGCGCGCGGCCGGACGCCGGCGCGGAGGGTGATGCGGGTCAGCTCGGACGCGGGACCCAACCGGAGGGCGAAGCCCGGCCACAGCGCGGTGCCGTTGTTGACGTAGAGCGTCATGCCCCCGACCGCGTACGCGCCCGAGACGAAGCCGCCATTCGCCCGTGCGACGAGCCTGTCGAGGCCGACGATCATCCCGCCATGCGTGTGGCCGGACAGTTGCAGGGCGACGCCCTTCGAGGCCGCCCTGGCCGCATCCCTCGGCTGATGGTCGAGGAGGACGATCGGGGCGCCTGCCGGAGCGCCGGTCAACGCCGCGTCGAGGTCGTGGGCCGGCTGGCCCGAATGCGAGGCCGAGAGATCGGTCACGCCGGCCAGGACGACGGCATCCTCACCGCGCTTCAGGACCGTGTGCCGGTTCGCAAGCACGGCCATGCCCAAGTCGGAATAGTGGCGCATCCACGCCCGGTACTCGAAGAAATATTCGTGGTTGCCGGGGATCAGCCAGACCCCGTCGGGGGCCCGGAGATCACGCAGCGGTTCGACGTCGGCGCGTCGGGCAGCGAGGGACCCGTCGATCAGGTCGCCGGTGACCACGATGAGATCGACGCCGAGCGCGTTGGAGCGCGCCACGACCTCGCGCGCCCAACGCGCCGGGAAGAGGCGGCTGAGGTGCAAATCCGTCAGCTGAAGCAGGGTATAGCCGTCGAAGCCGGCCGGAAGGTTGTCGATCTCGACGGTGACGTCCTTGAGCGGGGGCACCCGCACGGCCTGCTGCACCGCGACCGCCGACAGAAGCATGGCCAGAGCGGCCTCGGCGTAGCGCCACGCCACCGGCTGCGACCAGCTGCCCCCAGGCACGAGCTTGCCGGCCAGCGCCGCGACATCGACCGCCAGCTGCAGCGCCGCCAACAGAAAGATGGTGCCGAAGGCCCAGTTGAACAGGATGACCAGGGCGCGTGGAAATTCGGGTGAGAAGACCGAGCCCGAGGAGAGGCGGCTCCACAGGTGGTACTGGGACGCGATGAGCAGGAGAACGGCGACGCAGGCCTTCAGCAGGAACGGCCACGGCAGAGGCCACAGCACCCTGGCGATGACGTAGAGGCAGGGCAGACCGAAGATCAGGTGGAACATGGACCGTCCGAGCGGGGCGAGGGTCGGCGCAACCGCTACGAGCGGGGACGATCTCGGCGTGATGGATGCCGCCCCGACCCGGTGACGGGGTAAGCTGTGGGCGCCACGGCGAGGAGCGGTCGCCAGGTCTCGCTCCACGACGCCAAGGGTGAGGGGTCGCCTCGGAACGTCAGGTCGAGGAAGGCCAGCGCGCCTTCCGCCGTCGCCTGCTTCACCTGCGGGTTGAGCGTCACCCCGCCCGTCAGGGCCCGGTCGGTGAAGATGCTGTGCGATCCGCCCTGGAAGACCGCCAGCGCCTTCCTCGACGTCCCGACAGCCTCGTAGACGTCGAGGCGGTCCTGCACCGGCGACCGTCGACCGGGCAACGCGATCACGTCCGCGGTCGCGGTCACGTGGAAGGTCGGCATGGTGACGGCTGCGAGAACGGCGTGCAGGTCGCGCTCGCCGTAGAATGGCGGCGCCGAGATGACGATGCCGGCCTTGAAGCGCATGTCCCTGCGGTCGATCGTCTTGCCCTCGCGAACGACGCGCGCCCCGCCGACGATCAGGGTCGTGTTCGCGCCGTAGGAATGGCCGGCGGCGACGATGCGCGCCGGGTCGATGAACGCGGCGAAGGTGCTGTCCCTGCCGAGGATCCGGTCGAGCGCGAAACTCATGTCGGCGGCCCGGGCGATGGCCTCGCGTTCGTCCGCCGCCAGGTTGACGCGGTCGAGAACCTCGAACGGATTGCCGGCCCAGACGGTGCCGTCGCTCCCGACGTGCTGCACGTGAAGGCTCGCGTAACCGTTGGCCGCCCAGTGGCGCCCGAGATAGCTGTAGCCCGTCCGCGACTGACCGAGGCCGTGCGAAAAGACGATCAAGGGAACGGGCCCCGCCGGTGCCCCCGGGGACGGCCAGTACAACCGCGCCGGCACGCGACGGTCGCGACCGGCATCAACCCAGTCCAGATCGGCGATGCGGACGTCCTCGGAAGCTGCCCCGGCCGGACGGATCGCAGGCGTGACCGCGGCGGCCGCGACGCCGCCGACGAGCATGGCCCCGAAGCGACGCCGGCTGACGCCGGGTCGCGGGAATACGTCGTCCCTCACGGGGGCCTGCCTTTTCAAGACGGTGGTCGCATCGATGCACATTGCCGGGTAAGGCATTTGCCGACAGGGACGCGGTGAGGAGGCGCACACCGCGTACGGCCCTGTCCGCGGCAAATCCACCCAGAGCAATGGCCCGCGAAAGAGCGGCTCTTCCGCCGGCACCGGTCGAACGCCCCGAAGGAGCGCATTCCGGACGTCCACCACCTCGCCGTCGAAATGTCAGAGCCCGGTCGTCCCGCGCCTTGGCAACTCCGTGCCCACCGGGTCGCAGAGTCGAGTCTCGGCTCGTCTGCGATTCCCTCGTGAGGCTACGGAGGATCTGCGCCGCGGCCGGCGCGAACTCATGGGCCGCCTCGGCCCGGGCGACGTTCGAGCTGCCAGGCGACGCGCGACGGGGCCAGATCTTGCCTTGAAACAAGGATGCCCGAGTCCTCGGGTTCAGAATTCATGGAACAAGTCTGAGAACGCCCTGTGAAAACAAGAGAAACTTGACGGATAGGGAGTTAATATCAATATTTTAGATTTAAACATCATCAACAAACATATTTCAGCGTCGCTCAAGCCTCCGAGGCTCAAGCGTGACGATCGACCAGATAGTAAAGCCCGGCTCGCGCACCTGCGAGAATGAAGGTCAAGGCGAGTATCGATCCGACCGAAAGCGTCGATAGCCCGCTCAAGCCCTGGCCGATGGTGCATCCCAGAGCCGTCACACCCCCGGTGCCCATCAGGAAGGCGCCGAGGAGGTGGCGTTTGACCTCGCGGGCGTCGTCGGGAGCCTCCCAGCGGAAGTCATCCGTGCTCCGCGCGGCAGCGAAGGCACCGAGGATGACCCCGACCACGGACCCCACGCCGAAATCGACGTTCGTTCCCGTCGCGAGCATCGCGTAGAGCAGCGTGTCGCCGACGGGGCGGGCGAAGCTGAACGAGCCGACCGTGCGCGCCTCGAATTCATCGTAGCCGGCAACCCCGTTCGTCCACCATCCGGCGGCAATCAGGCATCCGATGGCGACGGCCCCGTACAGCAGCGGACGGCTCTTCCGGAAGTCGCGGCTGGCGAGGGCGACAAGCACGAGACCCGCGGCGGCGACGATGGCCAAGGTTTCGGTGCCGACACGGCCGAGGCCGAGCAAGGTCCCGAGCCGCTGGCTCCCGACGTCCAGGCTCGACGACCCGGTGAGCGCCACCCGCGCGAGCCCGGTCAACCCGCTGATGGCCATGTAGGCCGAGAGCCCCAGGACCAGCAGGACGAGGAACGCCCGCAGGTCGCCGCCGCCGAGGCGAAGGAGGGCCCCGAAGCCGCAGGTCCCCACCAGCGCCATCCCGAACCCGAACATCGTGCCTCCGACGATCAGGGCACCCCATTCGAGGCGCGGGCCCGCATAGATCGAGCGAGCGAGGTCGAGGCCGGCATAGGTCTCCAGCAGATGGGTTCCGAGGATGGCGATGCCGGCGGCGAGCATCCAGGCGCGCGCCCTCCGCGTATCCCGCGCGTAGACGGCGTCCTCGACCGCGCCCAGCGTGCAGAACCGCCCACGGCGCGCGACCAAGCCGAGCAGCGCTCCCAGGACGAGGCCGAGCGTCGCCCGAAACAGGTGCGGGGGCAGGGATTCAAACATCGGCCGAGGCTCACGACGGAGGTTGCAACGGCATCGACCTGTCCGAAAGCGGGGGGCGTCCGCCGAAGGTCAGCCCGTCCGCGTCTCGCAGAATGCGCGATGCAGCGCCGCGATGATCTCTCTGACCTCGGGGCGGGCCAGGGCATAGTAGATGTTCTTGCCGTCCCGGCGTGCCTCGACGAGGTCGTCGGCGCGCAGGCGTGCGAGCTGCTGCGACACGGCCGGCTGGCGCAGGTTCAGCAACTGCTCGAGCTCGGACACGGACCGCTCGCCCTCCACCAGAAGGCAGAGGATGACGAGCCGGGCCTCGTGGGCGAGAGCCTTCAGAAGCTCGCTCGCGTCGCGGGCGTTGGCGAGCAGCAGTTCCAGATCGAGGGATCCGGAAGCTGCACCGTCCGTCGTCCTCTCCGCCTGCTGCAGCGGCATCGTTCCATCCTCTTCCTGGCCGTTCGCGTGCATTGGGCGTGCCGTCCGCTTCGCTTCAGGGCGAAGTGGCCGATCGAGCGAGCAGCCGCTCGGCGCGCGCCCAGAAGAAGTCTTCGCCCGGGTACCCCTCGATGCGGCCGACCTCGCGCCCGCCCTCGGCGAGAACGAAGGTCGGTGTGTAGCGGATCGGGCGCTCGAGCGTGAGTCCCGGCGGCACGCCCGCGTCGAGGTCGATGCGCCGAAGCGGCGCCCGCCGGCCCACCTCCGTCTTCGGGTAGATCGGGCCGATCACCGCGTCCCACCTCCGGCACCACGGGCAGCTGCGCCGCTCAAACATCAGCATCTCGGCGGCCTCCGCCGTCGCGGGCAGCAGGCAGAGCCCGCCCGCCCACGCCATCATGGACCGCCTCGTCGCGTGCATCGGCCTTCCCAAGCGGACCATCCCGACGCATGATATAGAAAAAATCGAATATATTCGAGGGGGGCATCGTGACCGCCGATATCGGGATCCTGACGGCCTTCGGCGCCGGGCTGCTCTCGTTTCTGTCGCCCTGCATTCTGCCGCTGGTGCCGCCCTACCTCTGCTTTCTCGCCGGCTCTTCGTTGCAGGAACTGGTCGAGCGGCCGGACCGGGGGCTGGCGCGTCGGGCCGTCCTGCGCGCGCTCGCCTTCGTGCTCGGCTTCTCGGCGGTGTTCGTGGCGCTCGGCGCGAGCGCCTCCGCGGCCGGCCAGTTCCTCGCGGACCATGTCGGCGTCCTGTCCCGGGTCGCCGGCCTCGTGATCGTGCTGCTCGGGCTCCACATGATCGGTGTCTTCCGCTGGATGCCGCTGCTGCGCGACGTGCGCTTCCAGGTCGAGGCACGGCCGGACGGCGTCGTCGGGGCCTTCCTGGTCGGGCTCGCCTTCGCGTTCGGATGGACGCCGTGCGTCGGACCGGTCCTGGCCTCCATCCTTCTTCTCGCCGGCGGGGAGGACGACGTCGCGCGCGGCGCGTGGCTGCTCGCGGCTTACGCCGCCGGAATCGGCCTGCCGTTCATCGCCGCTGCCCTCTTCACCGGCCCGTTCCTGCGGTTGGCCGGCCGGTTCCGGCGCCACCTGCGCAAAGTCGAGGCGACGATGGGCGGTGCCCTCGTGGCGACCGGGCTCGTTATCTTCGGCGGCTGGATGCCGCTGCTCGGCGCCTGGCTGACGGATGCGGTGCCCGTTCTCGGGCGTGTCGGCTGACCCAGAGCCGCAGGGCCTCACCCGTAACGGAAGGCCAGGAGCCGCTCGAAGGCGCGCAACTCGATCAGCAGGCGGTGCAGCAGCGCCGGGTCGCGGGCGTCGAGGGCCGCCGGAATCCTGGCGAGACTGGCCGACATCCCGTCCGAGAGCCGCCGGAATTCCGGATCGGACCGGATGGCCTCGCCGGCCTGAGCGTCGCAGCGGCCCATGGCGGCGGCCGCGGCGTCGGCCGCCGTCCCGACCTCGATTCGCGTCTCCGGATCGCCGAGGTCGGGACCGGCCTGACGATACCGGTCCAGCGCCTCGTAGCGCGCGGAGAGGTCAGCGATGCAGTCGGAGAAGAGGCGGAACCCGCCCGCGCGCCGCCACGCATCGAGTGGGGCGCTCGCCCCCTGGAGGACCGCGCGGGCGCGGGTGCCGTCGCCATGCTCGACGGCCTTCGCCGCCTCGGCCAGGGACGCATCGAGCGCCGCGAGGATCGGGCTCGGGTCGGAGCGCCCGCCCGTCGCTGCGACGAGCCTCGCGCCCTCGGTTTGGAGAAGCGCGCGCCAGCGGTCGAGGGCGGTCAGGGCAAGGTCGGGATTGTCGTGTGCGAGGTAGGCGAGCACCACGCGCCGCTCACCCTGAAGGCGCTCCAGGATCGCGCCGACATCCGGAGCGGGCGAGCCGCCGGCCCGCGTCGCGGGAGCAGGCGCGGCGGCCAGGAGCACGCAGAGGGCGGCTCGGCGCAGAGCCGACGGCAGGCGTCTCTGAGGCATGGAACGCGGTCCCCGGATTGCCAGGTGCCGACGAAGCACCCTACACATGCATGAAGCAGAATATTTGGAGGGAGCGCCATGTCCACCCGCCGCCGGTTCCTCGCGGGCGTCCTGGCACTCGGTCTGCCGCGGCCCGCCTTCGCCGAGCCGATCCTGGGTGATGACGGTCTCTATCGGCAGCCCTGGTTCCTCGAAAGCTTCCTCGACCTGACGGACGACCTGAAGGCGGCCCGGGATCGCGGCAGACGCCTCGCCGTGCTCTGGGAGCTGAAGGGGTGCCCCTATTGCAAGGAGATGCACCTCGTGAATTTCGCGAACGCCGAGACCAGTGCCTTCGTCCGCGACCGGTTCGAGATCCTGCAGCTCAACATCATCGGCGCGCGGGAGGTGACGGACTTCGACGGGGAGCGCCTGTCCGAGAAGCGCTTCGCGGAGAAGTACGGCATCCGCTTCACGCCGACCCTGCAGTTCTTCTCCGACGACGGCGCAGCGCTCGCGGCCAAGCGCCCGCGGGAGCGGGAGGTGCTGCGCATGCAGGGTTACGTGGCACCGGAGGACTTCAAGCGCACCTTCGCCTTCGTTTCCGAGCGAGGCTACGAGCGAAGCACCCTGCGCGAGTATCTGCGTGAAGCCGGGGGTGACCGAAAGGGCTAGGTCAGGCGCGGCGTCGGTGCCTCAAGAATTATTTCGGTTGACTCGGGACCGATCCAGGGCAAACTTGCAATAATTCGCATATGTCGATGGGTCGAGGCCCGGCGACGATGCGAGCGGCCGGAACCGGCCGCGCAAGCCGCTCAAGACGGCACACCGAGGGAACGCCAGATGCGCAGGCAGATCCATGCCTTGGCGGTCGCGGGAGCTTGCGCTCTGGCGACGGCTGCCGGAGCGGAGACGGGTTCGAGCGGCCTCGCGCCCATCCGGGTCGTGGCCGTCGACGGCACCGACGCCATCCCGGACCCCCTCACCGACAGGCCCGGCGACGCCGCCGCCGGCGCCAAGGTCGTGGTGAACCGCCGTCAGGGCAATTGCCTCGGCTGCCACCAGATCTCGTCGCTCGAGACCGAATCCTTCCACGGCGAGGTCGGCCCTTCCCTCGACGGCGTCGCGGGCCGCTGGGACGCGGCGCATCTGCGCATGATCGTGGTCAACCCCAAGCACGTCTTCACCGAGGCGACGGTGATGCCGGCCTTCTACCGGATCGACGGCCTGAGCCGCGTTCGCGCCGAATTCCAGGGCAAGCCGATCCTCACCGCCCAGCAGGTCGAGGACGTGGTCGCCTACCTCACAACCCTGAAGTGATCCGGGAGCCGCGTCCGATGAGATACGCACTGAACCGCCGCCAGGCCCTGGCCCTCGGCACCGGCGCCGCCGTCGCGGCGACGCTGTCCCTGCGCGCCGGTCCGGCCCACGCGGCCAAGAACAACAGCGCGGAGGCGATCAAGGCGTTCACCCGCGGCAAGGAGCCGGTCAGGGGCAAGGTCAAGCTCGAGCTTCCCGAGATCGCCGAGAACGGCAACACCGTGCCGATGACGGTGAGCGTCGAGGCGCCGATGACGGAGGAGAGCTTCGTCGAGGAGGTGATGATCGTCGCCGAGGGCAACCCGAACCCCGGCGTCATCAGCTTCCACTTCACGCCGTCGAGCGTCGCCGAAGCCAACACGCGCATCCGCCTCGCCGAAACCCAGAACGTCGTCGCGATCGCCCGCATGAACGACGGCTCGATCTTCAGCGACGTGAAGCAGGTGAAAGTCACCATCGGCGGCTGCGGCGGCTGACGCCCGGACGAGCCGAGACAGCAGCGCGAGACCGGGAGGACGACATGGCCGACGTGAAGCCGCGGATCAAACTGGACAAGAAGGAAGTCGCCAAGGGCGGCGTCATCGAAGTGAAGACGCTCGTCTCGCACACGATGGAATCCGGCCAGCGCAAGGACAAGGACGGCAAGACCATCCCGCGCAAGATCCTGAACACGTTCAGCTGCGACCTGAACGGCAAGACGATCTTCAGCGCCAACATGGAAGGCGCCGTCTCGGCCAACCCGTACTTCCAGTTCAAGATCAAGCCCTCGGAATCGGGAACGTTGACCTTCACCTGGATCGACGACGACGGCTCCAAGATCCAGGCCACGGAGCAGATCAAGGTCTCGTGACGCGCTCCGGAGCATCCCGCCCCGGAGAGCCCGTCCACACCGTGTCGGAGCTTCCATGCCGTCCGTTCCCCTTCGTGTGGCCCTGGCCGCCGCCGTGATCCTCGCTTCCGCCGTCCCGCCGCATGCGCAGGACGGTGCGGAGCGGCCGGCCTGGCAGGGACACGGCATCAAGCCGCAAAGCCCCGATTCCCCGTTCGAGGAGGTGGTCTCGGGCCTGTATTTCCGCTCGAAGGAAACGCAGGCCATGCAGGCCGACGACTTCAACAATCCCGGGTTTCTCGCGGTGGAGCAGGGCGAGGAACTCTGGTCGAAGGTCGACGGCGCCGCGGGCAAGTCTTGCGCGAGCTGTCACAACGATGCCGCGACGTCGATGAAGGGTGTGGCGGCGGCGTATCCGAAATGGAACGAGAAGCTCGGCAAGCCGGTCAACCTCGAGCAGCGGATCAACATCTGCCGGGGCGGGGCGCTGAAGGCGGAGCCCTGGGCCTTCGGCTCATCCGACCTCACCGCGATGACGACCTATATCCGCAACCAGTCCCGCGGCATGCCGGTCGCCGTGAAGGTCGACGGGCCGATGACGCCGTGGTTCGAGCGCGGCAAGGCCCTCTACTATCAGCGCAACGGCCAGCTCGATCTCGCCTGCGCGAGTTGCCATCAGTCGAACCACGGCAAGTATCTGCGCGCGGACTTCCTGAGCCAGGGCCAGAGCAACGGCTTCCCCGTCTACCGCCTGCGCGACCAGCGCCTCGTCCCCCTGCACGAGCGCATGGAGGGCTGCATGCAGGACGTCCGCGCCACCCCCTACAAGCCCCTCTCCGACGAGTTCATCGCGCTCGAAACCTACGTCGCCTGGCGCGGCCTCGGCCTTCCGGTCGAGACCCCGGCCGTCCGCAACTGAGCGTCGGAACCCGCGATGACCTCACGCCGCGACTTCCTGCAGATCGCCGCCGCCACCGCCGCCCTCGTGCCGTCGGGATGGACCCGCGCCTTCGCCCAGCAGCGCCTCGCCCAGGACGACCTGCTGGCCTTCGAGCCGATGGGCAACGTCACCCTGGTCCATCTGACCGATATCCACGCGCAGCTCCGGCCCGTCCTGTTCCGCGAGCCCTCGACCAATCTCGGCGTCGGCGAGGCCCGGGGGCAGGTCCCCCACGTCACCGGCCGCGCCTATCTCGACCTGTTCGGCATCCCCGGCGGCTCACCGCTCGCCTACGCCCTGACGCCGGAGGACTACGTTGCGCTGGCCCGCAGCTACGGCCGCATGGGCGGTCTCGACCGCATCGCCACGGTGCTCGACGCGATCCGTGCCGAGCGGGGCGACCGGGTCCTGTTCCTCGACGGCGGCGACACCTGGCAGAACAGCTACACGTCCATGCTGAGCAAGGGCCAGGACATGGTCGATTGCATGGCGCTTCTGAAGCCCGACGCCATGACCGGGCACTGGGAGTTCACCCTCGGCACCGACCGGGTCAAGGAGATCGTGGACGGGCTCGGCTGCCCGTTCCTCGGCCAGAACGTGCGCGACGCCGAGTGGAACGAGCCGGCCTTCGAGGCGATGCGGATGTTCGAGCGCGGCGGCGCGAAGGTCGCGGTCATCGGACAGGCCTTCCCCTACACGCCGATCGCCAATCCCCGCTGGATGATCCCGAACTGGTCCTTCGGCATCCGCGAGGAGGATGTGCAGGCGAGCGTCGACAAGGCCCGCCGGGAGGGCGCCGACCTCGTCGTGCTGCTCTCGCACAACGGCTTCGACGTCGACCGCAAGCTCGCCGCGCGGGTGAAGGGGATCGACGTCGTCCTCACCGGCCACACCCACGACGCGCTGCCGCAGGCGGTGACGGTCGGCCAGACCCTGCTCATCGCCTCTGGCAGCCACGGCAAGTTCCTCACCCGCGTCGATCTCGACGTTCGGGACGGCGCCGTGAAGGGGTTCCGGTCGAAGCTGATCCCGATCTTCTCCGACGTCATCGCGCCGCAGAAGGCGATGGCCGACAGGATCCAGGCGATCCGCGGCCCGCACGAGGCCATGCTGACGGAGGAACTCGGTCGCACCGAGGGCCTGCTCTACCGGCGCGGCAACTTCAACGGGACGCTCGACGACGTGATCTGCGACGCGCTGCTCGCGGAGCGCGAGGCCGAGATCGCCCTCTCGCCGGGCTTCCGCTGGGGCACGACCCTTCTGCCGGGGCAGCCGATCACCCGCGAGGACGTCTACAACGCCACCGCCATCACCTATCCGGCGGCCTACCGCATGCCCATGACGGGCGCCCGCCTCAAGGAGGTGCTGGAGGATGTCGCCGACAACCTCTTCAACCCCGACCCCTACTACCAGCAGGGCGGCGACATGGTCCGGGTCGGCGGCGTCTCCTACGCCATCGACGTCGCCCGCCCGGCCGGCCAGCGCATCTCCGACCTGACCCTCCTGCGGACCGGCAAGCCGATCGAGGCCGGCACGTCCTACACCGTGGCCGGCTGGGCGAGCGTCAACGAGGGCACCGAGGGGCCGCCGATCTGGGACGTCGTCACGGCGCATGTCCGGCGGAAGGGCACCGTGCGTGCGACGCCCGCGCAGGTCAGCGTCCGCGGCGCCTGATCGTGTCGAAAATATTCACGCATAAGAATATGTCTAATAGTTCGGAGAGACCCATGTCCGACCCGAAGCAGCGCCCGGACCCGTCCGGCCCGACGTCACGTCGGTCCTTCCTGCGGACCGGCCTCGCGCTCGGCGGCGCGGTCGGGGCCGGTGCGTTCGCCGGTCGGGCCGCCGCCGGAACTCCGGAGGCGAAGAACCTGCCGCCGAACGTGCCCGAATGGTCGCAGGCCCTCGGCGACGGCGTCGTCAGCCGCCCCTACGGCCGGCCTTCGAAGTTCGAGGCGGATGTGGTCCGCCGCGACGTGGAGTGGCTCACCGCCTCGCGCCAGAGTTCGGTCAGCTTCACGCCGCTGCACCAGCTGGAGGGCATCATCACCCCCAACGGCCTCGGCTTCGAGCGCCATCACGGCGGCATCGCCGAGATCGATCCGGCCGAGCACCGGCTGATGATCCACGGCCTCGTCGAGAAGCCGCTGATGCTGACGCTCGAGGACGTGAAGCGCTTCCCCCGCGTCAACCGGATCGCCTTCCTCGAATGCGCGGCCAATTCGGGCATGGAGTGGAAGGGCGCGCAGCTCAACGGCTGCCAGTTCACGCACGGCATGATCCACTGCGTGATGTACACCGGCGTGCCGCTCAAGCGCCTGCTGGAGGAGGCCGGCCTCAAGGCGAACGCCAAGTGGCTGCTGCCCGAGGGGGCCGATGCGTCGGCGATGACCCGGTCGGTGCCGATCGAGAAGGCGCTCGACGACGCCATCGTCGCCTACGCCATGAACGGGGAGGCGCTCTATCCCGAGCACGGCTACCCGATGCGCCTCGTCCTGCCCGGCTGGCAGGGCAACATGTGGGTGAAGTGGCTGCGCCGGATCAAGGTCGGCGACGAGCCCTGGCACACCCGCGAGGAGACCTCGAAATACACCGCCCTGCTGCCGGACGGGCAGGCGCGCCGCTTCACCTGGGCCATGGACGCGAAATCCGTCATCACCAATCCGAGCCCTCAGGCGCCGATGCACCACAAGGGCTTCACGGTGCTCTCCGGACTGGCTTGGTCGGGCCGCGGCGCGATCAAGGGCGTCGACATCTCCCTGGATGGCGGGCGCAACTGGCGGGCCGCCCGCCTCGACGGGCCCATCCTCGATAAGGCGCTGACGCGCTTCTACTACGAGTTCGACTGGAACGGGGATCCGCTGCTGCTGCAATCGCGCGCGATCGACCAGACCGGCTACGTCCAGCCGACGAAGGCGGCCCTGCGGCAACACCGCGGCCTCAACTCGATCTACCACAACAACGGCATCCAGACCTGGCACGTGCTGCCCAACGGGGAGATCGAGAATGTCGAGGTCGCGTAACGGGATCTCGGCGGCGCTGGCGGCCCTCGTCCTCGCCACGTCTCCGGCGGCGGCGGCGGAGCGTCTGAACATCGGCCGCGTCGCGACTCCCGAGGAGATCAAGGGCTGGGACATCGACGTGCGCCCGGACGGCCAGGGCCTGCCGGTCGGCAAGGGAACGGCGGCGCTCGGCGAGACGGTCTTCCAGGAGCGCTGCGCCAGCTGCCACGGCGAGTTCGGCGAGGGAGCCGGCCGCTGGCCCGAGCTCGCGGGAGGGGCCGGCACCCTCAAGTCGGACAGCCCCGTCAAGACCGTCGGCTCCTACTGGCCCTACGTCTCGACTGTGTTCGACTTCGTCCACCGGGCGATGCCGTTCGGCGCGGCGCAGACGCTGACGCCGGACGAGACCTACTCGGTCACCGCTTACCTTCTCTACCTCAACGACATCCTGAAGGACCAGGACTTCGAGGTGAACGAGAAGAATCTGGCCAGCATCCGCCTGCCGAACGAGAAGAACTTCTTCATGGACGACCGCGAGACCGCGGAGAAGGAGTTCTGGAACGCCGAGCCGTGCATGACGAACTGCCTGCCGAAGGAGGCGACCATCACCGGTCGCGCCCGCGTTCTCGACGTGACGCCCGAGAAGGCGTCCGAGGCGGCGAAGACTGCGCCGCCGGTGCAGTGATGTCCCGTCGGGATGCGAGAGATCGGCCGATGAGCGCCCTTCCCGAGCAGAAGGTGCGGAGGCCGGCCCTCCGGGGGTGCGACAGGCGCACGGCTGTGGCCGGCATGGCGGCGCTACTGGCGTCCGCATGGCCGGCGGAGCGGGCGGCGGCGACCACGATCCCGGTCCGGATCGGCGAGGCCACGGTGGAAACGGCCAGCGACGGGACGCTCACGTCCTCCCTCGCCTTCATGCTCCCCGACACGCCGCGCGCGGAGGTGGAGGCGGCGTTCAGGGCCGAGGGACAGCCCGCGGAGGCACGTCCGATCCCGACCAATGCGAGCCTCCTGCGCGTCGGCGGCGAGATCATCCTGATCGATGCGGGCTCGGGCGGTTCGTTCCAGCCGACGGCGGGACGGCTCGCCGAGACCCTGGCGGGCCTGAACGTCGCGCCGGAGGCGATCACCCAGGTCGTGTTCACGCACGCGCACCCCGATCATCTCTGGGGCGCCGTCGACGATTTCGACGACAGCGAACGTTTCCCCAATGCCCGCTACGTCGTGCCGGCGGCCGAATGGGACTTCTGGACCCGCGACGACGTCGAGACCGTGGTGCCCGACTGGCTGAAGGGCTTCGCCGTCGGGTCGCGTCGCATCCTGAGGCGCCTCGAAGCCAAGATGGAGCGCCGCAAGCCCGGTGAGGCGATCGCCCCCGGCCTCACCTACGTGGCGACGCCGGGCCATACGCCCGGACACGCCTCCGTGCTCGTCGCGGCCGGCCGTGAGCAAGTCCTGATCGGCGGGGATGCCCTGAGCCACGCCCTGGTCTCCTTCCGTCGGCCCGCCTGGGCGTTCGGGAGCGACCTCGACCGCGACCTCGCGGCCCGAACCCGTCTTGCCCTGCTCGACCGCTTGGCCAACGACCGCATAACGCTGGTCGGCTTCCACTTGCCGGAACCGGGGATCGGCCGCGTCGAGAGAGCCGGAGAGGCCTACCGGTTCGTGCCCGCATGAGGCGGTCGGTCGCGGGCCGTGCCATAAGGCTCACCAGGTGCGGCCAGGCGCGGGGCGGCCGAGGGGAGCTCGGGATCGGGAGGGTCGGAGATGGTCGTGTCGCGGAGGGGCGTGTCCGGCATCGCGGCGCTGATGGCCGGCCTCCTGGCCACGCGCGTGAAGGCGGCCGAGACCGGCGTGACGGTGCATCGGGTCGCGATGCAGGTCAGCACGAACGATGCCGGTGTGTTCGATCTCGCCCTCAACAATGCCGTGAACCTCGCGCGCGAATACGGTGAGGTCGCGGAGGAGTTCCAGGTGGAGATCGTCGCCTACGGTCCGGGCCTGCACATGGTCCGCGCCGACACCTCGCCGGCCAAGGCGCGCATCCGCTCCGTGACGGAAAGCGTTCCGGGCATCGTGATCGTGGCCTGCGGCAACACCATCACGGCGATGGAGCATGGGGAGGGACGCAAGCTGGAATTGCTGCCGAACGTGGGCGTGGTCCGCGCCGGAGCCGTCCGGCTCGTCGCGCTTCAGGAAGCGGGTTGGAGCTATCTGCGCGTCTGATACGGTTTCCGGTTGATTCCTTGAAATGCTGCTTCCCGTCATCCCGGGTTCCGCTGCGCGGCCCCGGGATGACGGCGGTGGTCCAAACCGAACCAATCAACCGGAAACGGTCTGATCGACCGTCTCCGTCACGCGTCGCGGGTTTTTCGGAGGGATCGTCCCCTCGGCGGGGCGCCGGGATGGAACCCCGGCTTCCCTTCAACCGGGGCTGTGCCCCGGACCCGCGGAAGGACCCGTCCTTTCGGAACCTGGATTTTCCGCCGCGCCGAGATGGGCGACCAAGTGCTCGACGAGCTGGCGCGCGTGCGGCGGGAGCGCCGCGAAGCTGCGGGCGCAGAGCCGCAGGCGGCGCAGGGCCCAGGGCTCGTCGATCGGGATCGCGCGGATCGCCAGCGTCTCGGCCGCGCGCCGCGCCGTCGCCTCGGGCACGATCGCCACGCCGACGCCCCGCTCGACCATGCGGCAGACCGCGTCGAGGCCGTTGAGCCGAACCCGGAGCTTGAACGGTCGGCCGGCGCGGGCGGCGTGGGTGGCGAGATGCGCCTGGAGCGCCCGGCCGTGGCTCAGGCCGACCAGGGGCTCCTCCAGCACCTCCCGGAACGCGACGCCGCTCCGCCGTGCCAGGGCGTGGCCCGCCGGCACCACGAGGACGATCCGGTCGAGGTGGAGCGGCCGGGTTTCGAGCGCGCCGAGATCGGTCGTGTCGGCGACGATGCCGATATCGGCGAGCCCCCCGGCCAGGGCGTCGACGGTCTCGCGGCTGGTGCGCTCCTCCAGATCGACATCGATGCTCGGATGGGCGGCAAGGAAGCCCGACAGGGCGTCGGGGAGGAAGGCGGCAGCGGCCGCGGTGATCGACAGGAGCCTCACATGGCCGCGCAGGCCGTGGGCATACTGGCCGAGTTCGCCGCGCATCTGTTCGAGTTGGCCGAGCACGAGCCGGGCGTGATGCGCCACCGCGAGACCGGCCGGCGTCGGCCGCACCCCGCGGGCATGGCGCTCCAGCAGCGGCACGCCGCCATCCGCCTCCATGCCGCGGATGCGCTCGCTCGCCGAGGCGAGCGCCAGCCCGGCCCGCTCGGCGCCGCGGGTGATGCTCTCCGCCTCGACGACGTGGAGGAACAGGCGCAGGTCGGTCAGGTCGAAGCGCATGGCCTCATCGTCGGCGAGGCGCCAGCGCTGGGCAAGGGCTTCGGCCAAGGGTTCGGCTCAGCCGAAGGCTGGTGCGGGCCACTTCCGCATTGTCGCGCCGCTGCGGGATGCGACACTCGGGCGATGGCACGCGACGCACAGACCACGATCCGCTCGGGCGGCGCCCGGCTCGAAACGGCGGCCCTCCTCCTCGCGGCCTTCACCGCGCTGGTCGCGATCGCCCGATACGATGCCGGCCAGCGCGCCTGCACCGAGGCGCCGCCGGCGGCGATCGCCCGGCCGGCGCCCGCCGTCGCGCGTCCGCCCGCGCCGCCGTCCGACGCGGAGGCCGCCCGGCAGGCGATCCTGCGCGACATGCTGCTCCACGACTGAACGTCGCCCTCGCCAGCATCCCCTCCCCCGGTCAGAACACGCGCATGCTCCTCTCCATGGATCCCCTCCCCCTCGCCGTGGCGGCGTCGGCCTTCCTCCTCGCCGGCTTCGTCAAGGGCATGGTCGGCCTCGGCCTGCCGCCCGTCGCCATGGGCCTCCTGAGCCTCGTCATGGCACCGGTCCAGGCCGCGGCCCTGCTCGTCGTGCCCGCCTTCGTCACCAATGTCTGGCAGCTCGCCGCGGGGCCGCGCTTCGGCACGCTGGTGCGCCGGCTCTGGCCGATGCTGGCGGCGAGCGTAGTCGGCACCCTGGTCGCGGCGGGGATCCTTCATGGCAATTACGGCGCCGAGGCCACGGTCTTCCTCGGCCTCGCCCTCATCGCCTACGCCGTGGTGGGGCTCGCCGCCCTGCGGCTCCACGTTCCGCCCGCGGCCGAGCGCTGGCTCGGGCCGCTCGTCGGCGCCGCGACCGGGCTGGTGACGGCGGCGACCGCCGTCTCCTCGTTCCCCTCCGCGCCCTATCTCGGGGCGCTGGGCCTGACCAAGGACGACCTGATCCAGGCGTTGGGCCTCTCCTTCACCGTCTCCACGATGGCGCTGGCCGTCGCCCTGGCGGGCGGCGGCGCCCTCTCGCTCAGCGTCGCCGGCACCTCCCTCATCGCCCTCGTGCCGGCCCTGCTCGGCATGATGCTCGGCGGCTGGGTGCGAGGCCGGGTCAGCGAGCGCGTGTTTCGCCGCTGCTTCTTCGTCGGCCTCCTCGGCCTCGGGCTGCACCTCGCCCTGCGGCCGCTATTCTGAGCGGCCCGGCCTACGGCTCGACCTTCCTGAGCACGAGGGGCGCGCCGATCTCGGGATCGCGCCGCCAGCGCCCGTCCCCGACCGCCACGAGGTTCACCGCGTGGCCCCGGCGCGCCTTCAGGGTCAGGTGGCCGTTGGCGAAGCGCCAGGTCACGGGATCGAACACCGTGATCCCGCTGTCGCGGCAATCCGGCAGCACCCGGAGAGGCGCCGTGTCCTTCCCGGCCTCGATGGGCGCCGAGAATTCGAGGCGGCAGACATCCTTCTGCTCGGCGCGGTCGAGGGCGTAGAGCCCGAGAGCGGGCCCGTCCGCCAGCTTCTCCGGCGGGGCGGCCGCCGGAGCGGCGCCGTCCGCCGCGACCGCCGTCGGGGTCGAAACCGCCGCGCCGGGGGCGGCGGGCGGCTGCATCGCCGCGATCTGCAGCGGCACGAGGTTGTAGTGCTCGCCGTTCTCGGCCGTGGCGCCGAGGCTCATTCCGTCCGGGTTCCGGGCGAAGGCCAGGATCGGCCGCAGGTTCCGATCCACGAGGCGCAGGCCCTCGCCCGTGAACAGCCAGCCGCCGATGCCGGCCATCAGCGGCAGCGCCCGGCGGCAGCCGGCGGGAAACCGCGCCACACGTCCGCTCGGGCTCGTATCCATGGCGAGCGTCAAGACGCAGCGCCGCCGGCCACCGTCCAGGGAGAGATCCCAGGTGCCCGCCGCCCCCGCCAGGGTGGTGGGCAAGGTGATGGTCGAGGGGCCGGGCGAGCTGCCGGGCACGGTCGTCGGCCCGGCCGGCGCCGCGTCCTCCGCGGGCGAGGTCGCCGGTGGCACCGGCGCGGGCGCCAGCTCCGGGGCGGACGGGGTCTCCTGGGCCGAGGCCGTGTTCATCGCCGGCGCGGCCAGGACCGCGGCCAGAATCCCGGCCAGAATCCCGGCTCTTGCCGTGCGCCTCATCGTCGGGTTCCTCATCGCCGGCCGGTCCAGGGCGTCTCCGGCACCGGCGTCACCGGCCCCTTGCCGTCGAACCAGGAGAACAGGTTGTCGGTGAGCAGCCGGCCCATCGCCGCGCGGGTGTAGTGGGAGCCCGAGCCGACATGCGGCAGCAGCACGGTCTGGTCGAGGTCGATCAGCGCCTGCGGCACGTGCGGCTCGCTGGCGAACACGTCGAGTCCCGCCCCGTGGATCGCTCCCGACCGGAGCGCATCGACCAGCGCCGCCTCGTCGATGACGCTGCCGCGGGCGATGTTGACGACGATGCCCTCGCGCCCGAGCGCTGCCAGCACCGCGGCGTCGACGATCCCGTTCGTGCCCGGTCCGCCGGGGGCCGCCACGATCAGCGTGTCGACCGCCCGCGCCAGCCCGAGCAGGCTGTCGTGGTAGGCGTACGGCACGTCGGCTTGGGGCGTCCGGCCGTGATAGGCGATGGTGACGTCGAAGCCTTCGAGGCGCCGGGCGATCGCCCGGCCGATCCGCCCGAGCCCGAGGATGCCGACCCGGCGCTCCCGGAGGCTCGTGGTGAGCGGGAAGCTGCCCCCGTGCCAGCGCCCGGCGCGCAGGTAGCGGTCTGCCTGCGGGATGCGGCGGAGGGTGGCGAGCAGCAGGCCGATCGCGAGGTCGGCCACCTCGTCGGAGAGCACGTCCGGCGTGTGGGTGACGACGATGCCGCGGCGATGCGCCTCGGCCGCGTCGATGGTGTCGTAGCCGACGCCGAAGCTCGCCACGATCTCCAGCCGCGGCAGCCGGTCGAACAGGGCGGCATCGATCGGGGACATCGCGCCGACCGCGAGCCCCCGGATGCGCGGCCCGACCGCGTCGAGGAACGCCGCGCGGTCGGGCGCCTCCTCCAGCCGGTGCAGGCGGAACCGTTCGGCGAGCCGCCCGCCCACGTCGGGCCGGGTCTGCCGGATCAGCAGGATGTCGGGCGTCTCGGCTGGCGGCACCGGCTCACGGCCTCCCGAAGAGCGATGGGGAAGGTCTGCAAATGACCGGTCCGGAGTAATGCGGCCGCCCGCGCCGGTCCAGCCGTGCCCGGCCCGCGACGCGAGCCGGCGGCGAAACTGTCATCTGCATCGCATGTGCGCCGCCGCCCTTCCGAAATGGCCCGAGGCGCATTACACAAGAGCTCTTCCGGATATCCCCCCGATCCGGCCGCACGGTCTCCGCGGCCCGGCGGGGGCATTGTCCGCGATGGAGCCTTCAACCCGTCAGAACAGCCGTATCATGACCGCGCCGCGCACCCTCTACGACAAGATCTGGGACGACCACGTCGTCGATGTTGGGCCGGATGGCTCCGCCCTCCTCTACATCGACCGCCACCTCGTGCACGAGGTGACGAGCCCCCAGGCGTTCGAGGGGCTTCGCGTGGCCGGCCGCCGGGTGCGCGCGCCGCACAAGACGCTGGCCGTGGTCGATCACAACGTCCAGACGTCGGACCGCTCCAAGGGCATCGAGGATCCCGAGAGCCGCACCCAGCTCGAGGCGCTCGCCGAAAACGTGCGCGACTTCGGCATCGAGTTCTACGACGCCCTCGACCGGCGCCAGGGCATCGTCCACATCATCGGGCCGGAGCAGGGCTTCACCCTGCCGGGCCAGACGATCGTGTGCGGCGATTCCCACACCTCGACCCACGGCGCCTTCGGCGCGCTGGCCCACGGCATCGGCACCTCCGAGGTCGAGCACGTGCTCGCCACGCAGACGCTGATCCAGCGCAAGGCCAAGAACATGCGGGTGACGGTCGACGGCACCCTGCCGCCGGGCGTCAGCGCCAAGGACATCGTGCTGGCGATCATCGGCGAGATCGGCACCGCCGGCGGCACCGGCCACGTCATCGAGTACGCCGGCGAGGCGATCCGCTCCCTCTCGATGGAGGGTCGGATGACGATCTGCAACATGTCGATCGAGGGCGGTGCGCGCGCCGGCATGGTCGCCCCCGACGCGACCACCTACGCCTACGTCAAGGACCGCCCGAAAGCGCCGAAGGGCGCCGCGTTCGACGCCGCCCGCCGCTACTGGGAGAGCCTCGTCACCGACGAGGGCGCGCATTTCGACCGCGAGATCCGTCTCAACGCGGCGAACCTCCCCCCGCTGGTCTCCTGGGGCACTTCGCCCGAGGACATCGTCTCGATCCTCGGCACGGTGCCCGATCCGGCGCAGATCGCCGACGAGAACAAGCGCCAGTCCAAGGAGAAGGCGCTGGCCTATATGGGCCTGACGCCGGGCATGCGGATGACCGACATCACCCTCGACCGGGTCTTCATCGGCTCCTGCACCAACGGGCGGATCGAGGATCTGCGCATCGTCGCCAGGATGGTCGAGGGCCGCAAGGTCCATGACGGCGTCTCGGCCATGGTGGTGCCGGGTTCCGGCCTCGTGAAGGCGCAGGCCGAGGCCGAGGGGATCGACCGCATCCTCAAGGATGCCGGTTTCGACTGGCGCGAGCCCGGCTGCTCGATGTGCCTCGGCATGAACCCGGACAAGCTGCGGCCCGGCGAGCGCTGCGCCTCGACCTCGAACCGCAACTTCGAGGGCCGCCAGGGCCCGCGCGGCCGCACCCACCTCGTCTCCCCGGCGATGGCGGCGGCGGCGGCGGTGGCCGGCCGCTTCGTCGACATCCGCGAGTGGCGCGGCTGAGGCGGCGCGCCGCGGGCGTGTTGCTCGGGCGCTGCGCCGGACCCCGCTCCGGCATTTTTGGCAGGCGGCGGCGAAACAGCGATTGACGCCTTCGCCGCCGCCCCCTAAACGAACCCCATCGCCGACCGGAAACGGCCCGGCGCCCAGGTGGCGGAATTGGTAGACGCGCTGGTTTCAGGTACCAGTCTTGCAAGAGGTGAAGGTTCGAGTCCTTTCCTGGGCACCATATATTCCTAAGCCCCTGAGTCACTGAGATCATTCACTTTCTGGCGTCAGACCGGTACACAAAACCGGGTCACAGACGCGATGATCTTCACAATGAAGCGCCACGCCACGCGCTCCGATTCAGGGCTGCCTCAGTTCAAAAAACGCATCCCCGCCGATGTGGCCGCACAGGTCAAAGGACGGGTGATCACGTTCGCGCTGCCGGCTGTCGGTCGCGATCCTGAAGAGACGATTTCCTTCCGTCTGGGCGAGTTCGCCAAGGTCAGCCTGCGCACCCGCCATCCCGAAACCGCCAAGGTGCGGGCGCTGGCTCTCGCAACCCATCTCGAAACCCTGTGGGAGGCCGTGCGGCAGGCACCGGCTTCGGTGTCTCAGAGGCAGTTGGATGCGATGGCCGGCGAGGTCTATCGCGCGCTCATTTCCGAGCACGGCGACAATCCCGGCACGCCGGACCGATGGGAGAAGTTTAAGGCGCTCACGCGAGCCGCGTTGGAGGGTCGGATCTCGGGAGCTCCTGCAATCCAGGCGAAGGGTCAAAGCGATGACGACGTGGCGGCCGATCTCCTGTTCGGCGGCTTCACCGGGTCGGACCTGACGGAATGGATAGACGCCATGGAGGCGAACCAGGGCGAAAGGGCTCTGGTGCAAAGGGTCGGTCGACTCACCTTCTGGACCCTGGACCGCCACGGCATCACCGTCGACTCGGTCAATGAACTGGATCTGATGCGCCGTGTTGCGCGGGCCGCGCTCGATGCGGCTTGGGCCTTAAAACGGCGTGCTGGGGGCGACTGGCGGCCCGACCCTGCCGCAGAGCGCTTCCCGAAGTTCGAGGCCACCGCGAAGGAACAGGGAATCATTCTCTGCGACCTATTCGACCGATGGGCTCGTGAGACCAGCCCGGCACCCTCCACGCGCAGCACGTGGCGCGGGATCATCGACTCCCTGACAGCACATGTCGGGCACGATGAGGCGTCGAGGATCACCCCGGAACACGTCATCGCCTGGAAGGACGCGCGTCTCGCCACGGGGCGGGCCGTCAAGACGATCAACGACTCCGATCTCGCCTGTATCAGAGCGCTGTACCGGTGGGGCATCGCCAACCGGCTCGTGAAGGAAAACCCGGCGGTCGGGGTCCAGGTCGCGGCGAAGCGCAAGGCCGGCACGGCGATGCTGCCTTATCAGGACGCCGATGTAGCTCGGCTCCTTACGGCGGCTGAGCGTGAGTCCTTACCCTATCGCCGCTGGTTGCCGATGCTCGCGGCTCTCACCGGAGCGCGGATCGGCGAGTTGGCGGCCCTATGGGGATCCTCGGTGGTTGAGCGGGAAGGTGTGATCGGGATCGAGATTGCCCCGTCACCGGACGGCGCCACGCTCAAGAATGCCGGTTCCGAACGCTTCGTCCCACTCCACCCCGAAATCATCAGGACCGGCTTCGTGGAGTTCGCCAGGGGCAAGGGTCATGCGCCGCTGTTCTACGGCAAACCCGCACGGCGTGGTTCGGAGGCCAAGCACCCGTCGAAGGGCACGACAAACCATCTGGCATCGTGGATTCGAGAGCAGGGATTCGACAACGAGAGGATAGCACCCGCTCACGGGCTCCGTCATTTTTGGAAATCGGCAGCGTCCCGAGCGGGCATCCCTGACTCCATCGCGGACGCTATCCAGGGGCACAGCGACGATCGGGCGGCGGCCCGTTATCGCCATATCTCGATCGCCCAAATGCGGGATGCCATCGAGCGCTTTCCGGTGCCTGCCCTACCGGCCCGAGAGCCGGGCGCTGCCATTCTTCCTATCCCGGCCTGAAGAGAGGCATTCAGGCCGAGTTGACCGGAACGGCGAATGCTAGAATGCGGTCTGACAAGCCGCGACGCTCTACCCAATACTCAATGTTACGCTTAAGGTCGATAACCTGCCACATCAAAGAACCATTTGCAGAAACCCCACACGGCATAATATGGGATCTTAGAGGATCGCCCTTATCATAGACATAGGAGGCCCCGGCTTCCGCGTTGGACGGGACGCGCGTCATATTAAGAGGGCTCTTCACAAGATTGTCTTTTGGAATCTCATGCTTTGCCAAAGGCATGCGGACAAGTGTCAAGTCGAGATATAGATTTTCGAACGCGTCACTCTCCGCAACAATTTTGCGTTGGTTAACCGTTCGCACCGTTTCGTACACACTCAGGATCCAAAGTTCTGAGAGCATGTTCAGATAATTGAATCTGAAGTGCGGGTCGGCGCTGCCTGACGCGATAGATGCTGAAATCTCAGTTTCATAGCACCTAAGCAATACATCTAGCTCGCCATGACCCTGGATCGCCGGCGTCAAGAGCGAACTCGCGAGTCTCCCTCCCCAGTTGAATGATAGCGTTCGCCATCTATCCGAAGTGGCATAGTCTCTAGCGCGGGCTTCGGCGAACGCTGTCGAGATCAGATCGGAGATCGGCATAGAGTCCACTCAGGCGTACCAAGTCAGTCGTAATTCTCAGGCGAGTTGGCCCCACAATCTTGCTCAAGCTCGGTCTGAGCGAAGCGCAGCATCATCCTCACGACGCCTGAACGCGATTCGGGATCGTCAGCAGTGTGGGACGCCTCCACAAGATCATCGAGCCATAACACGAGGTCGAGCGGCAGGTTCACCGACACGTTGACGAGGGGATTCGTCGGAACCGACCTGATCACGTCCGCCTCGCGGTGCTGTTGATGCTGATTAAGCCGGTGAGGAGAATGTCGGCGGCGGCGTCGGCGAGACGGTCGAGTCCCCAACGATCCGCCACGACACGTACCTGTGCAGCAACCGCAGGGTCGAGGCAGAGCGTGACGATGAGATCGCCGTTCGGATTTTGAAGCGCATCGGGTTCGATTGAGGTGTTCGTCATGTTCTTCGTTCTGAGAAACTGTTCTAAGACAGAGGGTTAGGAGGGCTTGGACGGCCGGCAATACGGCGCAACTCGGCCGTGATGCCGTCAAGCACGTCGGCGGGCACGTTGCGGATGGCGATCGACTCGTCATCGAGAGGGACTTCGACGGCCTGGATCGAGGCGTGCTCGGCCTTGGATTCCTGCCTCAGGCGATAGGAGATTGCCGCACGAATGGCTTCCTCGGCCCGCAACTGCGCGATCGGATCGTCGGGCAATCCGCACTCGGCATCGGACATGATCCGCATGGTGCGTGCCGGCATGGCGATCGCCTTCGTGCTCTTCAGACGGGGGGCCAGGAGAGCAGCGGAGACCGAGCGGCGGGTGAGAGGCGTCACGGCCCAACGGAAGTTCGACATATGCACTTTCGATTGATTGGAGATTTGAAGGCGAACCAGGGAATTCAGGCCGCCGGGCGGTGTTTGCTTTGCTCCGAAGCGGCGTTGACCGGATGCAGCGCGCAATCGCGTGCCAGGGCCCATGACAGTTCCGTCCCATCCGGGTGCCAGCACTGGCCGGGGACGAAGACGAACCACCTTCGATTCTCAAACTCGTTGAGGATGTAGCGGCCGAGAACGCCGTGGCGGTCGGCAAGGTCCAGCGTCTCCGCATAGGTGCCGGTGCGCTTGCCTTTGATGGTGAGGGTCCAGTTCAACGGCCACCGGCTCCAGCCGAGAGATTGGGCCACGCGAAGGCCAGTTCGGGCCGAGCCTTGCGATCCCTGATGTCGTACATCCGCCACTGCCGCGCTTGCTTCAGCATCAGCGGGTAGCTGCCATACGCCTTGATCTTTTCCAGTGCTCGCGGCGTGAGGCGTTTCATCATCTGTTGTTCGTAATACGGCTGGAAGATAGCCATCTCAAAGTCGATCACAACGCCTAAAGTCTTCGTGCTCATAATGATCTTTCCTGTGGGTACGTTATAACACAGGAGAGCGCCTGCACAAAGTGTGGTCTTTGAATTCACATCTCCTATTGCTCAAAATTTCGACGGTTATCTGGAGTTTTCCGAACCAGGATCGAGGTGGAGCGGCCCTCGACGTTGAGGAATTACCTCACCCGATGGTGCCGGCTCGGACGGTGACTGTCTGCCGCCGCCCTAGACCTCAGCCAATTCCCTGGTTCGCTTCTTGCGCAGCTTGAGGGAATTATGCAGGGACCGTCAGTTCAGCCAACGGACCAGATCGAATGGCCTTCCGGTGACGCTCGGCCTGCCGACGCTCGTTTCCCCGCTCCCGAGAGCCATCGTTCCAGGCTTCCGCAATGGGTTTCAGGTCGTCGTCATCGCCGTCGGCCTCGAACCACGCGCAGGCATCCGACACGTTGCGCTCAAGCTTACCGCGCTGGCGCATCTTCTTCAGATTCTCCCGCCTCAGCGGTCGTCCCTTCGTCGCTTGATACCACTGGTGAACGATCTCGATTTCGTCGGCTCCAACCGTCCTGTCCCCCGATGAAGCGCACGGAACGTTCTTCCCTCTAGAATTGTGGTCCAAACGGTGATTTTCCCGGCTGTTATCGGTCTCATTGGGGACAGTCTTATCGGTCTCATCCTGCCCATGAGGGGACAGTTTCTGCTCGACCAGACTCATCACCTGACCGGCATTCAGGCCATCCGTCCGCCTCAGGGCCGTGGTCCTTTTGCAACCGAAAGCCTTGCAGTACTCCCTCCGCGCAGCCGTCACGCAGAACGCGCGTTTGCGGGTCTTCGGAGCCTCGGCACTGATGCGGATTGAGGCTGTATAGTCCGACTCGCCAGGACGCTTCCGCCCGCTCAGCCGCTCGGCCGGCAGGATCTTCGCTTCCTTCTTGGCAACCAGCCGGTCGAATTCTTCCCGGCTCATCGTCCAGGCGTATCGCTTGACCGTGCCGGCCTTGTAGCCATAGCGACCGACCCACATGCGCAGTTCTTCGCGGCTGTAGGTCCAGCGCTTCGACTCGGCCGTGCGCTGCCGTTCCTCGCGCCCTTCGCCAAGCCACAACGGGAGGCCGGAATTGGCCCGACGCTCACCCTTGCGACGGGGGTAGACCTCTTCACGACGGGACGGCCACCATGCCAGAGCCTCGGAGATCGTACGCGCATCCGCGAGCTTCGTGTGCCCCTTGGAGGAGGCACCAAGACGATCCAGGGCGCGATGGGCGGCGTCGCTGCACTTGGCGGCGTTGCTCTCCGCCTTGGCCTTCCATTCCGTCCAGACCGGCCACACATCAGCGGTGGAGATGCCGATGGTCTCGGCGATCATCTTGACCTTAATGTCATCGGTCACGCCGAGTTCGCCGGAGATGTCCGCCATCTCCACCACAACAGCCGTGAAGGCCGGCATCAGGCGCGGGTCGATCTGAATCGGACGCAGGCCGAAGCGATCCAGATGGACGCGGCGGCAGACAGTGCGAACGATGCACCGAAGAAGGGTGAGGCGGTTCTTGTGCTGGGCCGGAATGACCGGCTCAGCAGTAATGTTCGATAGACGATGACTATCGAAAGGAGCCGAATCAGTAAGTTGCGTGTTGGTGTGGGACGTGGTATGGATCGACATATCAACTGATTTGCGGCCCCTTCGCTTCGCCCGGCTAGAGCATTCGGCGAGGGGGTCGCCCCTTTCTCTCCTCAATGGCCTTGCGCCCGTTTGATGCGAGCGCTAAGACCGATGCAATTATTCTTGTGTCCGATTCGCGTCGGGTATTCTGTCCTATCATAACCTTGCTCGTTGCGCAAACGAGTGGGGATTTTGTGCTTGACTGAATGGCGCTGGTGTGGCAGTCGCCTGCTCCTCGTTTGGGAAATAGGCGAAGGTCGATCTTCCCCTCTGGCCCGAATTTGCGGGAGTCTCCCGCAAAATACCAAGCCGTTGCAATTCCTCAAGATTCGGCTTTATGAGGTCCGATCGAATATCCCTCTCTTGGGACATTCCAAGCGCCCTGGCGAGGTCGGTATCGAGAATGCGCGGCTCGCCTTTGACCACCATAATGATCGAGATACGGATCTCTGCCGCCGCGCGGGTGCGCGACAGGATCGCCACGTAGGCGGCCTGGTTTTCGTTGAGATAGTAGGTCTCGACCGATCGCTGGGCACCGGAGCCCGCATTTACCATCGCGTTCGTTGTACGCAATGGTCCAAGCCGTTGCAATTCCTCAAGATTCGGCTTTATGGAGTTAGATCGAATATCCCTCTCTTGGGACATTCCAAGCGCCCTGGCGAGGTCGGTATCGAGAATGCGCGGCTCGCCTTCGGCTTCCTGCACGATCAGGGCGAGCGGCCTTTTCCTCACTGGTTCGGGATCGGCGCCCCGATCAATCTCGGCGTGGACGTGTTCGAGCCGGGCAGCACCGTACCGGCCGGGCCGAGCACTTCGCCGAAGACCTGCCCCGGACCGGCCTGGACGAAGGCGTTGTTCGAGATCGCGCCGGCATCGGTGTTCGTCAGTGATCCGAACTCTGACGCAAGGCCATTCACGCCACCTTGGCCGCTGAAGGTCGTGCGAAGGCCGCTGCTCTTCTCATATGAATGGCGCACGGCATCGAGCGTGTAACTGCCGTCGACTCCAGGGCGGATGCCGGAGACAACGATGCGTTGGAGATCGCGCACCCATGGATCGCCCGCCGCGAGGGTTGCCGCGATCCTGTCGCCGGAGCGGTCGAGCTGAGCCATGACGCTCTTGGCCTTGGCTTCGGCCTCTTCCTTGGACGGCATGAGGTTTGGGAGTTTGAAGATAGCGGATGTGTCAAGTCCGGTGATCGCCGACACAGCCGCCTCTCCCGGCGTACGGTTGCCGTTTTCATCCAAGTAATCAGCGACGACTTTAGCGTACTCACCGCGACTTTCCTTCGTCACCTCCAGATCTGCGAAGCTGTAGTCTCTTAGGATATAGGTCGGCTGCGCAAAATTTGAGGTCGACTTGCCTCCGGCACGCGGTACGATTGAGATCCGCCCATCGCTGATTTTCGCCACCGCGTCGAAGGATGATTCCAAACGCCCGATCAGACTACCGAGTGAGGTGTTCGAGTCCAACTTCGGCAGCTTCTCGCCTGCAATTTGCGGGTGTATGTCTACCTTAAACCCGAGAGGGCGACCAGCTTCGGCTAAGACTTCTTCGACGGTTTTATCGGTGAAGTTCCTGATTCTCTGTGTTTTCAATTCGTTCAACGAAGAAGCCGTCGTGCCGAAAACTGTGATCGATCTAGGCGGGAAGGAATAAACTACTTTGTTGATTTCGAAGGAACCCATGAAGGCAACGCCGATGCCCGTGTAACCGAGAGAGACGTCGAGACGGTCTTTGACCTGCGGGCTTGCGATCTTGAAGTCGCGATCATCGAGCGTGATGGTTAGACTGTCTTGTGCTCCACCGCCGGCCATCAACTCGACAACCATAGAAGTCGTTCGATCCTGAAATCGGGCTGTGATGTCATCTCCGCCCCTTGAGATCTGAAAAATCGGCCTGTAACCCGTCGGCATGTTCTTGGCTCTTGTTCTGAGGGAAAATGATCGGCCGACATTCTCCCCATGGGAGGATCGATGCCGGCCGATCTACTTGTTGACCTACCCGATGTTTGACATCGAAGACGGGTCTAGGTCGTGGGTTCGACGGTTCATCGACTCCTGAAGCTTGCGCTGCACGGCGGAGGCGATCTGATCAGCATTTTGACCCGCTCCGTTGATCGTGATCGGCGCCTGAACTGATGTCGAACTTGAGCCACCTCCCTGCCCTGACCGACTAGGCGAGATAGGGGCCGCCTCGCCGAGCGGCGCACCGCCACCGAGCGGCTTCCATCCAGTCGAGGTGAAGCCTGGATCACCACCACCGGCCGATCCCCTCATGGGTCCAACGAGGGATTCGGCGTTGTCCCGAGCGTTCTGCATCGGGTTGCGCGATCCGCCGAGCAGCTGACCATCCGAACCCAAGATCGCGTTGTAGTTGCTACCGTTCCGAGCACCGCTGCCTTGACCGAACATGTAGTTTTTCAGTCGAGGACCGTTGGAACCCTTGAACTGCTCTACAACCTCCATGCCGACGATACGGCCGATCTTGTCCTTCAAGTATTTGTTGAAGACGCCCGCGTGGGTTGTGTTGTTGCCGCGAACGCCGGTCCCACCGCCGTCGTACCGATGAGAGGTTGAGCCATCACGGTTGAGGAACGTTGCGATCGGTGTGCCGGGCTTCAGCGTCCCCTGATCGGCGCCGATGCCTTTCCGCCACCCCGTCACCGATCCCGAGACGCCGACCGCTGCCTTCGCCAGCGCGACGCACTCCTGCGAAACGGTGCGGAGAGCGCTGACGCGACGACTCACATCGGCCTCTTGTCCGCTCTGTTCCGGTCCAGACAAGCCGGGCGAAACATCGGCTAACCCGAGCGCACGGTTCGTCCATTTCTGCCGCGAACTCCAATTCTTGACGCCGGCCCGCTCGAACCCGTTTTCGAACGCAACCATTGCGCCCTGGGCCGTGCTCTGACGCCTCACGGCACCCATGGCGCCCTTTTCGGACGTGTTGAGTTCGTGCCGAAGGAAGCCGTAGTTCGCCTCGTAGGATCGGGGATCGAGGCCACGTTGAGCCGCCCACGCCTCGAACTGACGACGACGGGGACCGGTCCACTGCGCCCAGCCGGCACCGCCACGGCCACCGCCGAGAGGGTTCTTTTCTTGGTAAGCCGTGAAGCCTGCCGACTCATGCCCGAGATTGCCGAGGATGCCGGCGGCCTGTTCCTTTGTGAGACCGAAATCCTTGCGGAGATCGGCCATGATGCGAGGCGCCATGCCGTCGAAAGTTGCGGAGCCCTTGAAGGGTGCGATCGGACCGGAGGGACCGTCGCCGGGACCGAAACCCGGAGAGGTGCGACCGCCGCCGATGATCCCGCGACCGCCGATGCCGACGTTACCCAGGGCCGATCCAGGGGCGGACGACGACAGAGGACCACCGCCGCCTGAGCCGACCGAACTGGAGCTTCCCGAGAGAACCGCCGAACGAAGATCAGCCGCGCCTCCCTGGATCGATGTACGAGTGACACGCCCCGCCTCGCCTGACGTGAACGACGCCTTGCGGATCAGTCCCGTGAAGTTGTCATTCGCCTCATAGGACTGTTTTTGTATGAGTGTGTTGTCCTCGATCGCCTTTTTTAGGTCATCGGCAGGCTTGCGCAGGTTGTCGTTGGTGGACTTCGCCGGGGGATCGATCCACCCACGAGCCGAATCCTCGCGTGCCTTGTTGCGCTCCTCCGCAAACTTGCCGAGTCGTCGCGTCAGATCATCGGCCTCGTCCTTCGTGAAGCTCGGCGACATGTTGATGCTCGCACCGCCGAAGATCCGCATCAGGCGAGAGAGAAGACCCGCACCGGTCGCCGCACCTGCCGCCGCACCCGCCGAAGAACCTGCACCGGCACCACCGGCAACAGCCGACGCACCACCGATGAGACCAGCCGCCTTGAGGAGCTTAAATGCACTCAGGGCCGCCACCGACAACGCCGTGATGCCTGAGGCCAGGCCGCCGAGAACGGCAATTGCAGGAGCCGCCACAAGGCAGGCCGCCGCGAAGGTGATCAACCGGCCGGTCCAGCGGGCGATTTCCTCAGGCGTCCCGGTCGAGCCGGTGAAGAACGAGAACATGCCCTTCAAGGCGTTCAGGGTGTCTCGGATGCCTTCAGCGAATGCCTTGGCTGTCGAGCGCCATGTCTCCACCGCGCCGGCATCGCCCTGCCCAGGCTCACCGAAGATGCCTTTGAGCATGTGCGGTAGGTCTTTGAAGCCGAACCCGTCAATGAAGCCTTCGATTGCAGCCTGAACACGGAGGCGAAGACCGCCGCCCTGAAGCTTGCGTGACCATTCAAGGAAGTAATCACCGACCTGTCGAGCCATCGGCGACAAGACCTTGCCGATTTCGCCCATGATGTTTAGAAAGCCTGTCGAAATCTGCTTGAAGACGAAGGCGAGCTTGAGTTTGTGCAGGTTCCAAACCTCACCAATGGCGTCGAGCTTTTTCGACTCCTTGGCGAGATCGGCGGCCTCTTTGTACTTATCGAAACCCTTAACGATTCGTCCGAATTCGCCGAACCACTCTTGTCCAGCGAAGAACTTGAGAAGTTGTTCCTGCTTCTTCGTATCCTTCACACCATTGAAGCGGCGAACGAAATCGGGAAGGAAGTCATCCGGCGACGCGCGGCGCTGTCGGTCGAGTTCTCCGGCCGAGCCGTAGCCGAGATTGCGGACAAGCTCCCTCGCGCGGGTGCCCTCAAGCCCCTGCTTCTTCACCAGATCGGGCATCGAGACGAGACGGCCTGCGATGAAATCGAAGAGCCGACCCGATTCGGCGGCTTGGTTGCCGAGCGAGGTCGAGGCCGAACCGAAGGCCAGACCCGCCTCTTGGCTCATGCCGAGAACCTGAGCGCCACCAGCGCCACGCTGAAGGAAAGAGATCAGCTTTTCCGGGGTCGTGGACTGCTTGGCCGCGAGATACTGGATCGAGTTCGCAACACCCTTCAGCTTGCCGAAGTCGAAGGCGTCACCCGTGCTCGTCAGGATCGAGTTCACGGTGCCGATAATATCGACCACGCCCTCGAATGGGACGCCCCACGCTTCTGAGGTCTGAGTCGCCAGGGCAGAGAATTCCTTCGCGCCGGTCGGATCGATGCCGACCTTCAAGGCATCCGTGTAGCTCGACAGGAGCTTGGCCGTTCCAACGCCGAGATCTTCCGCAAGCGGAGCCGCCCATTGGTCGCGAAGCTGCCGAGCGGCATCCTTCGACAGGCCACCATAGATGCGTGAGTTGATTTCGGCCGAGTCGATGTCCGACTCTGCCGTCAGAGCACGGCGTGCGAGAGAGGCCGTTGCGGCGGTTCCGACAACGGCGGCAGCGGCACCGGTTCGCGTCAGAGTGTTGTACGAATCCCGGCCGTGAGAGGCGGCTGAACGGGCGTTGCTCAGGCCAGAACGGTAGGACTGAGAGCGCTCTCGATCCTCTCGGGCGGCCTCACGGGCAAGGCGACGCTCTTCCCGATCCCGGAGACCGAGCCGATACCGATCCAGACGGATAGCGTCACGGGTCGCACGATCCTGCGCGCGGGCTGTCTCGGCTTCCTCGCGCTGGCGCAGGGCGCTCATCCGCGCGGTAAAGCTGACCTTTTCACGAATCGAACGAACCTCGTCACGAGCGGATCGAGCGGCATCCTGGGCGGCCTTGCGCTGCTCTGACGCGACACGAGACTCACCTGCCACACGGTCGCGGATCGCCTTCGCTTGGTCCCGCTCTGCCTGCCGGAAGCTGTTCTGACGGAGCCGATGGAGGAACTGTTCGTTACGCTCTGCCTCGCGCTGGCGTTGAGCCTCTAGGCGGGACTTGAAGCCGTAGAGACCGGCGGCCGATCGCTTGGCGTCGCTGTCCGCTTTGCCCTGGTTGGCGTTGCCCTTCTGGGTTGGGTTCGAACCAGGGAATGACGCGGCCTTGGCGGTCTTCGCCATGTCGGCATTGATCGCCCGAAGCGAGGCTTGAAGCTGCTTCACCTTCCGGTTGAGACGTTCGATCAGCTCTTCGCCGCTGGTATCGACGGTTAAGCCGATGGCGACATTCATATTATCTGTGGACATTCATCTTGATCTTCTTCGTTGAGAGGGAGGGGAAAATCCGAACGAAAATTTGTGTACCGACTCGGGCGAACTAAACAGCCCGGCCTGCTTCTCTGGAAAACAGAGTTGGGGGGTCGGAAATACGAACGAAAGATGGTGTGCTGTGTGGAGGGGTTCGCCACCCACCCGGCCTAGGTGTCACAAAAAAGAGACACCCCCTCTCATCACGGCAGCGCGCGCATCAGAACCGGCACGGCATCGCGGCAGGGCACGACAACCGGGCACGTCGGAGAGGACGACAACCGGTCAGCACAGTGGAGCGACAGGTTCGGGCTCGACCCACTGCAACACGGCGACCGACAACCAGCCGGGACAACCCGTCGTCACCCTGCCCTTGGCTACGGATTTCGCTTGCCTAACAACTCCAAACGGTCGTATGAGGTTGTTATCTAAGCCGGAGACGTGGACCGAGGCCATCGTGAGCAGCACCGGCACCACCCTTCGCCCCTTGGTTGCTTACGTCCGCGTCAGCACGGACCGGCAGGGCAAGAGCGGCCTGGGACTCGAGGCTCAGCACCGCGCTATCGCAGATTTCGCAGCGGCCAACGGCTATGAGGTTGTGGCAGAGCATCAGGAGGTCGAGACCGCCAAGGGTGCCGACGCTCTAGACCGTCGCCCTCATCTGTCCGCTGCGCTGGCTCAGGCACGCAGGCTCAAGTGTGCCGTGGTCGTGTCGAAGCTCGACCGGCTGTCCCGTGACGTGGCGTTCGTGGCCGGGCTCATGGCTCAGCGCGTCCCGTTCATCGTCACTGAGTTGGGAGCCGACGCCGACCCGTTCATGCTCCATCTCTATGCTGCGCTGGCAGAGAAGGAGCGCGCGCTGATCTCGACCCGTACCGCTGCCGCGCTTCAAAGCCTGAAGGCATCTGGCAGAAAGCTCGGGAACAAGACCAATCTCGCCGAAGCGTCAGCCAAGGGAGCTGAGTCGAACAAGGCCGGGGCCGACGCCTTCGCCCGCAATGTTCTGCCGGTCATCGAGTCGATCAAACGCCAGGGCGTCACGACGATGACGGGCATTGCAGCCGAGTTGAACAACCGTAACGTTCAGACGGCGCGCGGTGGACGGTGGGAGGCGATGCAGGTCTCTCGGATCTTGAAGCGGGCCGCTTGAAGGGCAGCTTCAACGCCACCACATCTTCAACTGTAGCGCTTCTTCAGCCGCTCGCCCTCTGACCGGTTTACCGCCCCGTTGCCGGTTGGAGGGCTTTATCGAACGCATCGCCCTGTCCTTCCCGGAGGATGGGGTATTCTTATGCCTCAGGCCAACCACAGAGACGAAGCTGAGAGATAAGATATAAAGAAAACCTTATGTCTCTTTTTGTCGTCGGGTGGGGTCGAGGCGACAGGCTTTTCGGTTCGAGACCGAATCATCGTTGAACGTGAGACGCTTGATAGAGGTGTGCTCAGACTTGAGCATACTGCCCTTATGCCTCTTGTCCCTGGCACACTTCCGTCTCTTACGCTCGTGAGACCGACTGTCTTTCCCCTACTGGTTGGTTCTTCCCCTATGGGTTTCCATCCATGTGATGATGGGGATGATCGGCGGCCCCGCAGGATCGCCCTCCCCTATCGAGCGCCGGCCGGCAATGGAGAAGACACCGCCGACCAGCGCTCCGCGATGGGCTCGACTCTCGGGATGGAGAGGTGCCCTACATCGCGAACCGATCGATCAGTCGTCAATCTCGATCAACGCCCCGTCATCGGGGAACTTGTTGACCTTGTTGGCTTTTTTGACCGTCACGGGCATCGTTGCCGCAAGCTCGACAAGGGCGATCGGGGCCGGATGATGAACCCCATGGACGATGCGAGGCGTGCGACCGTGGACAGGCTGGCGAAGGGCGATGGCGGCAAGCGACGCGATGTGTTCGGGGTCGGGCTTCGACTCGCTCGGCAGGCGCTCAAGCGCCCGATAAACAAGCTCAGCATGGATCGGGGTCACGGAGCCGTCGCCGTCGCAACAGGGGCAGCGAAGCCGGGACAGGCGAAGACTCTCGGCATCCAATGCATTCTGCTCATCGGCGAGACGCTGCTTCTCCGCTTCAAAGCCAGCTCGGGCGGCGCGGATCTCCGCCATATCATCGCGTGCCTGCGCCTTCGCGGCCGTGCGCTTCACACGCTCGCGCCACCCTCCGGGGTTGCTGAAACTCATGATTAAATCCTTGGTTATTGGTAGGAAATTCAGCGCAGCGGTTTGATCCTCAGGCCAGCCTCGGAGGCGAGATATTCCGCCCGCTCGGGATCAGAACGCCAGAGAATCATCTGTTCCGTGATGCTGTGACCGGGACCGGGAGCAAAGGGATTGCTCTGTTCCTTGCCCTGGCTTTTGCCGGCCGGGAGCGGTGACCGGAACAGGGAGGGGTGCGAACGCTGGACGTCATCGAGAACGTCCGACAGGAGCTTGCCGGGGAGAACCGAACCGCCGTGATCGACCGCAACGAGATCGCCCGAACCATCGAGTCGGAGGCGCGGTGCGACGATGCTTTCGACGTTTTCGGGGTTCCTCGCGCCACGGGCGGCGAGTTCTGCCATGACGAGGCGACGCGCCAGGGACGCGAGCGCGGGATTATTGGTGTTAGTCACTGCCCGACTCCTTGGTTGCCCGGATCTTGTTGAGGTGCGTAACGGCGAGGCTCCGTAGGTACGTCGCGGGCGTTAGGGCGTGGCGGTTCGCAACTTCGCGGAGGACTTCGATCAGTTCTTCCGAGAGATTGACATCGACGGTTCGTGTCTTTGCACCGTTGAACAACTTAGGTCGCATTTGCGCTGTCTTTCTTTGTTGAGTGAATGTTGATGGGGGACTGGACGCTGTGAGCCAACTGGCTCCGCACGTAGGCGGTCACAGGTAGTCCACGCTCGGCGGCCTGCCGGGCGAGTTGCTGGAACAAGCTCAGAGGCATCCTGAGCGAGATCTGATGCATCGGGGATCCTGGGAGAAACAGAAAAAGCCGCCCCGAATGTCGGAAGCGGCTTCGAATGGAATTTATGCAGTCTGTCAGATTTCTAACACAGATCTGTCGATTTGTCAACTTTGACTGTCCGATTACACCCCGACAGCCGTTTCCCTAGTTGGTTTGGGATGTAGTCCGACACCCGAACAAGGCGGACGCAATTCAGGGACGCGCGATGGGGCAATGAGGCTAAGCCAAAAGCAGCCGGCATGGTTGCGACGGGGGCATTCCGTAGCCCGAAGAAGGCTGGACCCAGTTTCCGGCTTCAGCGTTAAGCCTGGATAGGAGGCACCGATGGCCGTGCGTGATCTTCCGTCCTGCGCTTTGCTGTTTTCCGTTCTTATGACGGGAGGCGCGACGGCGCAGGGCATGGCGTTGACGGTGCCTCCGGCACCGGACCCGTCGCAGGCTGCGGAGCCCTCAGCCCAACGACCCTGGGCGCTCACCAGCCATGGCGCAATCAGGGACGCAGGTGGCCGACTGCCCAATCAAACGACAGGTCCAAGGCGTGAGCGGGTAGTGCGCGATATCTGCATCGGCTGCTAGGCACGTTCGACGCTGTAGGGCTCTGTCTACGAGCCCTTCTTCTTCCGTTTTTATCGTGTCAGTGGGCTGGCAGCCACCTTTGCGGCAAATTCCGAGCGATGCTCTAAGTTCGCAGTGGGTGGAAAACAGACCTGAAGATGCTACGCTGGCGTCATGTCCCTCCACCCAGAGGTCGCCGAGTTCGCGACCGTCCTGCGTGCCCTGGAAACGCATCTGCAAACGTACGATGAGCCCCACTGGGCGGCGCAGGTGGAGCGTTGCGCGGCATGGGCGGAGCGCTCCGACTATTACGGGGTGGAGCGCTACCTCGGGCTTCTGGGCGGGATGGGCTCGCTGAACGATGTCGTCCTGCATCGCGAGGGTCGCCGGCTCGTGGCAGAGAACGACGAGCTTCAGGCTCTGCTCTCGCGGGCCGGCCGATTGGCTGGCGCCCTTCGCAGGGAGCCGCGAGAACCGTCGTAGGTAGAACTTCAGCTAAGGGTGGAAAGCCGAAGTTGAACTGCAGCTTGTTACCGGACGCTACTCTTCGCCGAGGCGCCTGGGGCGGTCGGGCATGGCAACTGCCTGCAGGGTGCGCGAGAGCTGTTCGACCGAGTAGGGTTTCTGCAGAAGTTCGAACCCGTTGGTGCCGGTCTGCGCCAGAACGTGGCTGTAGCCGGAGGTCAGGATGACAGGCAGGCCAGGATGAAGCCGCCGGATCTCACGGGCGAGATCAACGCCGTTCATGCCGGGCATCATCACGTCCGTGAACACCACGTCGAACCGAGCCGCGTTCTCGGCCAACTCCGCCAGAGCTTCCCCGGCATCGGCCGCCCAGACCGTAGCGAAGCCAAGTTCGGCCAGCGCCTGCGTGGCGAACGTACCTACCTCGACGTTGTCCTCGACCACGAGGACGCAGGTGCCATGGCCATCCATCACGGGCATCGGCTCGCCTCGTTCCGGCGCCTGGACCGCGTCTCCCACACGGGGAAGATAAAGCGTGAAGGTCGTGCCATGCCCGACCTCGCTCTTTACGATGACCTCGCCATGTGACTGCTTGGCAAAGCCGAACACCTGGCTGAGCCCGAGACCGGTGCCTTGCCCGACCGCCTTGGTCGTGAAGAACGGCTCGAAGATCCGTCCCAGCGTCTCCTTCGTCATGCCGCAGCCGGTATCGCTGATGGACACCGCCACGAATGGCCCATCCACCGCCGGGTGGGCGCGCACGGGCGGCATCCGCTCGACGGCCCGCACGCGAACGGTGAGTTGCCCCTCGCCCTCCATCGCGTCGCGAGCGTTCACGGCCATGTTCACCAGCGCCGTGTCGAACTGGTTCGGGTCAGCATTCACGAAGCAGGCGTTCTCCGGCAAGTCGGTCACGACCCTGATGCGCGAGCCGGTGAGCGTGCCAATCATGTCGGAGAGTGCCCGGACGCTGTCGCAGGCCGCGAACACCTTGGGTTGAAGTGTCTGCCGCCGTGCGAAGGCGAGGAGCTGGCCGGTCAACTTCGCGGCGCGATCCACGGTGTCGGAGATCGCCTCGATGTAGCGGGCGCGTCGTCCCTCCGCGAGATCTGGCCGCTTCAGGAGGTCGGTGGACGATTTGATGACGGTGAGGAGGTTGTTGAAGTCGTGCGCCACGCCGCCGGTGAGCTGGCCAATAACCTCCAGCTTCTGCGACTGCCGCAGCACGTCCTGCGCGTCCTGAAGCTCAGCCTCCGCCCTGAGCCGCGCGCTGATGTCGTGGGCTTGGTGGAAGGCGCCAAATACCTTTCCCTTGGCATCGCGGAGGGGCGTGTAGCTGATCTCCCAGCACGGCTGGCCGAACTCGGCCCGGCCGAACACGGCTTCGACCTTGTACGCCTCGCCGGCCAGCGCCCGGGCCATGTTGGCGCGCATCATGGCGGCTTGCTCGGGGATGAACAGATCGGGGAAGACGTCGCCGACCTTCGTGTGGAATCCGTTGACCCGGAAGAACTCGTCGTTGTGGGCTTTGTTGAAGGCGATCAGCCGGTACTCCGTGTCGAAGACGCAGATCGGCGCGGTATCGGACTGGACGATATTCTCGTACAGGTCGCGCTCGGCGGTGCGTGAGGCGAGGCGCTGGTTGGCATCGAGGTGGAAGCCGATCAGTTCGGCGAACATCTTGAACATGCCCACGACCGCGGGCGTGTTCAGCTTGGCGGGCTTGGGGTCGATGGCGCAGAGCGTGCCGAAGAACGTGCCGTCGGGCAGCACGATGGGCATCGAGATGTAGCTCTGGAAGCCGTACCGGGCGGGCGTGTGGTGCTCGCAGAAGGCGGGATCCTCGGCGACATGGTCGATGACGACCGCGGTGCCGCTCTGCCGGATCTCGTGGCAGATGGTCGTCTCAAGGCTCAACTCACCGCCAGGCTTGAGGCCGAAGGCGATGTCATCCTTGACTGCGCAGGCCACCCAGCGGTCCTCGGTGACGCGCGCCACGGCCGCGAAGCCCATTCCGGTGGTTCGGCACACCACGTCGAGGATCGTGGGCACGGCCGCGATGCTCTCGACCGCGACGACGTCGTTGAGGAAGCTCTGTAGGAGCGTCGGGGTAGGTCTGGGGTCGGTCATCGAATCAGCGGCCTGGACGATAGTCCGCACGGGCCCCTTCGTGGGCTGCCGGGCGCGCATTGGCAGTCAATGCATGGTCACGCTCGATCAGAAGGCGCAGTCCGGCTCGCACCACCTCGCTCGCGTTCGAGTAGTGACCCGATGCGACCTGAGCGTTGATGTAGGCGGTCAGTTCGGTCGTCAGGGAGACGTTGCGGGTCGGCGTGTTCGACATGCCATTGGTCTGTCACGCTTGGGCGGGACCGTCAAAGGTTGCCAACCACACACCCCGGACCCAGCAAGAGTACCGAGGCGACATGGCCACGAAGCGGACGCCCTGAAGGTCCTAGAAGGGTCGTTTGCAGACCATCGGGGAGCGGAGCCAACTGCATCGCACTGGCCGGCACTTATTCAGGTAGCTCTGAGCGTATCGACGGTGCCACGGCAAGACGGTGCAACATCGGCGACAACCCGCTCCAGAGGCGTCAAGCCGAGCCAGACGCCCGCCGCCGTCGTGACGGCCCACGAGTAGTCGTCGCCGACGCGCTGAACCAAGGTCGGCAAAGCGGAGGATACACAGGCTTGCGCTTGGGAAATGACCTCCGGTGCCACCTTGGCTTGGCGAAGACGCTCGGCCACCTCTGCTTGCACGGGCTGTAGTATCAGGGTGCTGGCAAGGAAGTAGGCGACGCTGGACAGCATGACGGAAGCTCCTTTCAACGCCCGGCGACGCGATCCGACATCCTGCAGGCGATCGCCAGCGCCCACGCCAACGATCCCTGGATCGGGGCCGCTCGATACAACGACAGAGACGAGAAGGGCGATCCAATCCCTGCTCGATGATCTCTCTCAGATTGGAGGCCCACCCCAAAGGCAGCTTCGCAGTCCGGGGCCCAATCCATCAGCCGGCGAGACGCGCGGAGATGGCTGCCGGAGGGACCGATGACATCTGCCCCGGCATATGGGCGGCGCTCGTCAGAAGGCTTAATCCGAGCGCGGTAACGATCAGCGCGGCGGTGACGGAGGCGATATGAAGCGACATGGTTGCACCCTTGGATAAGGCGCGGTCTCTGACCATCAGGGGCCGTGACAAGGAACAAACCAGGATATGGGTCAGCGGCTCCAAGCCTGAGGTGCGTATCAGCACCCTCCCTTACCGAGCCCTCTCGCTGTGTTTGATCGCCTAGCCAACGCATCGACTCACAAAGGCTGTGACGCGGTCCGAGGCAACGAACGTCTTGCGGCACTGATCCCGGCGGCTTTCCATGGGCTGGCATGGACCTGACGGGAGCAAAAAGATCTGCCATGGCCCAACTCGACGGCCAATGTGGTGACGGCCGATTTCATGCCTTAGGCAGTCCCGTCCAGGGTATTGGTCCGTCTCCAAGACTAAAATTTTTGTATCAGCTCATAAGCGTTGATGACGCTGAAGATACCCGCCGGAGACTTGGCTTAGTACTGATATTTCGAGAAAGATGGGGGACAAAAAGTCAGTATGCCAAAGGGCTCAAGATCTATGCAATCTCAAGAAACAACCTCTAAGTATTTTGTTGGTAAGATAGCTCGCTTTTAGATTATTCAATTATATTGAGGCAGGTTTCCTGTGTTTTCAAGCAGGCTACGGTTTGTTCGAATATATGATTTTCAGAGTAGGATCGATCCGCCGTCTGTCTGAGCCCTGAACGGCTCTTTCAATCTCTGACCAAGGAGCGTTGTAAAACCAACCTAAAACATCAGTATCACGACGCCTTGATCTGAACTTACTGGACAAACGCGAGGCATCAACCCGCTCAATGTTGAGCTGCATTACAAGCTGGAGTGCATCAAAGTTAGGAACCCCCTCTGACGCCAATGCTGATAGATCACGAACGCCGGTTCCAGTTACCAAATCTCTCTGAGATGCTTCGTGCTCAATAAGCTCATGCAACCCGAAAAGTCCCCACGGAAGTAGGTACTGAATGCGGCCATATATTGTAGCAACCAGTTTTCCGAAATCGGACTGATCCATACTAGAAAGTGGAATTCCCTGAATCCATTTCGTCGCAATGAAAGACGTAAACCCACCAAGCTCGCTACCCTCAAATGCTAGTAGGTTCTTCGCGACGGGCCCAAGCATATAACCCAGTCGATCGAAATTTACAACCGCTCCGCCTACAACGCAATTGCTAAACTGTTCTATTTGCCAGTCCTCGCGAGTGGATAGCCAATTGTAAATGTTTCTTTGCGTCTCAAGGGACCAACCCACACGTGCTGCGATCTGCATCAAATCTGCGTTGTCGTCCGTTGCGCTACGAACAACGAAACGCTGCTGCGTACTCAGATGTCGTGCATATGCCCGACCCTCAGATGTGAGCTGACGGGAAGCTAAAAATCCCAACGTAAACTCATCATCCTCATCATCCTCGAAGTCAATGATGCCGGAACTGCTAGCATGTGCATAGCCAACTCGCATAATGTTTATAAGAGCACGTATCTCGCGAGCGTCGGAAGTTATCTTATTGTCAATTTTGATATTTGATAGCGGCACAGTTGTAAGGACGTCCTGTGACAGACGCCCTGTTTCCACCATGTGCTTAAGCTTCATGATTCCTGTAGCCAATGCTGACTTAACAGGTGGTATGTCAGCGAGTTTTGTTCTAAGATAATCTTCAAGGCTATAGTTCTCAAGTTTTTCTGCCCAAAGTTCAGGGCGATATAAAATGCAGTGGCCTTCGGTGTCGATGCCGAAGCGGCCTGCTCGCCCTGCAATGTTCCATAGAGCCCTGGGACTAATCTGGTAATTTCGTCCAACAAGAGACTCTACTATCACAGTTGAAAATGGGAAATTCACTCCCTCAGCGAGAGTGGTGGTTGCACAAATCACGTCCGCTTTCCGAGACCGTATTGCATCTTCAATGGCTGTTCGAACACGGGGCGGGATCTGAGCATGGTGATACAAAACACGTTTGCTATAATACTCTCTCAGCGGGCATTCCGCATACAACTCACGTTCAATCCAAGCGTCGAGCTTCTGCGAAGCTTCATCACTGGTATCCTGCTCCACCTCTCGCAACTCAGCTACCAGCTTTGCAATGTCTTCTGCTGCGCCAGTGCTTGTACAAAGAACGAGGACGATCCCGTGCTGCGAAAGATGGTGAGCTAACAGGGCAAGACCACGTCGCGGATCAACAGGCAGATCTTCAGAGATCAATGTATATGGCGGGCTTGATGCAAACCGTAATATCGCGGATCCGCCTCTTCCTCTCTCGAGGATTCCAACTCGAAGTTTGCTTGTTCGTGAGTCTATCATCAAAGACTTGGTTTTTCCTGCCGGTCCGAGCCAATCAGTTAGCTGATTGATGTTAGGTGCAACGGCGGAAAGCTGCACTACTCTTGCACTCCCTGGGACAAGCCTCCTGAGCCTCCATAGATAAAATTCGAGAAGAACACCTCTCTGTGTCTGCTCGATATGATGCGCTTCATCGACAATGATGAGGGAAGTGGCTGCAAGAAAATCTGGATCGACACGCAGCAGGAGGTCTGCACGCTCTGGCGTGAAAACGAGAACGTCTGCGTTGTCCGAAGATTGGGGAATGCGCTCGTGGACAGTGAGATGAGCGCCCACTTCGATGACAACGGCGCCAATCCCCTTCAACGAGTTTGCTAAATCATTCGCAACCTGTCGAACCAGTGCCCTACTTGGGCATAGATAGATGACTTTTTTGCCCGGATGCTTTGCAAGCGTATCCGCTATGACCAACTTTGTCAGGGCAGTTTTGCCGGTGCCTGTTGGCGATGCTAAACCAAAACTCTTGTATTCATCTGAAAGGATTCCGCTTTCGATCGCCTCAACTTGAGCTGGCCAAAATTCGACTGGTAATGCTAGATGACGCGCATTTTCAGCTGCTACCGACGAGTGCTTCCTAAGAATGGACTGCGCAGAATTTTCAGTTCGCAATTCGATGAGGGTCGCCAATGAGAGGAGGTCATCACCTGTAATCGGCATAACAAAATCTGCTGCTAGGCCGGCGAGTAATCGTATCGCTTTCGATGGAGCTAAGCCATTTCTTCCTAACTGTATGGACAATCCGGCTTCTTGAACTGCCTCGCCTATAGCTCGATTTAATAAGTCATCAATTTTCGCTTTAGAATGTCCGTCAATTCCCCTTAGCCTTGAACGAGCTGCGTCAGGAGATGACATAGCTCCCCAAAGCGAATCTTTGGCTCTGGTGAAAAAGTCTTGAAGTCGTGGATCTATATCGTTTCGACCGGCGTAAGTGCTGCTCGCGCCCGGCAAACCCGCAAGATCGTACAGCAATATAGCTTTCAGTAAGGAAAGGTGAGCGGCTTCGTAACTTGAAGTCGATGAGATAGCAAAACTTGCTTCGATATCAGCTGCGTACTGACACAATTGTCGGGCTGTACCGGCGCGCGGATTGTTCCACTCTGAAGCGCCCGCGATTACGGCCTGCGAAAAGCGGGTCAGACTGGTACGTTCGACGTGAGATAGCGGTTCTGGTGGAAGGCCGAACCGGTAAAGCAGCAAGTTGCGTTCGAGTTTTTGGTAGCCGTGCACAAACCACTGTTGGGATAAGCACGGCTCAAGATCTTTAACACCAATCATGATTTTTTGATCAGCTCTTTGATATCGTCCCAAATCGCGTATGCACTAGATGTTATTCGTGCGACGTCAGTCACAACAAGGCCGTAGTAATCGAATGAAATTTTGCATGGCGACGACAGAATAAAGTCGTCATCTTCTGAGTTTATCGTTGACGAATTTGTTATACTGATTCCTAGATATTTCAATTTGGGTCCTGGCGGACGGAGATCTGCCTTAATTTTTGTTCTAACAGCCTCTTGGAAATTTTTGTCGAGATTTTCTCGTATCCGTACCAGCTCCATTCGCGGCTCTTCAGCTTCATAGCCATCAAGTGAGGTGAGCATTTGTTGCAGGAGGCCACTTCTGTGGCTTTTGGTTTTTGTCTTCTCGGTTGGTAGTATGCTTGATTTTGCTTCAACAAAAATGTATTCGTATGGTTCGCTGCTTACGTTGACAAACAGGCCGTCCATTTTGTGCGCATTTGTGTTTTCTGAAGTTGTCATTGACAGTTTACTATAAAGCCTTCGGATATCTAACTTCTCCTCCAGATAACAGCAGGCTAATATTTCACTTCCATGACTATTCCGAAATGATTCGACCGTCGGCGCGGTTGCCATCAGATCGACCATAAGCTCGAGTGCGTTGTGTTGCGCCTCGAAGTCTTCGATCACGCTATCGAGTTTTCTATAATGGTAGGGCAGCGAACCTGAAAGATGTTTCTCGATTTTATATCCATTGTATGTATCGTGTAGCACGGTACGAAAGCCTGTGCGAACTGCTGTCAGATTTTGACCGCTGATCTTCAAAGCAATTTCAGACGCGAAAAATCGGCTGAGTTTCGACAAGGTCACATTCCAAACCAATCGCAAGCTTTTGTATTGCCGGCGTTGGCAACCCTGTCCAGGGTTGTACGCATTTTCGGTTTGGTACGAACGGTGAATGCGGGCCTACTGTTGTCGGGAGGCCGCAACTTCTCTTTTGTAATCCCTTCTTCCGACGATGCTGATGGACATTGGGGCACAGGACCGGTACACAAACGGGCGGTTGTCGCCAGATCGGACGCAATAATATCAATGACTTAGGGGCAGGGACGGCGAGTCCTTTCCTGGGCACCAACGGATCTCCAAATTCTGAGATCGTTGATCTTCTGAGTTTCAATCCCGTACCTGCGAAGGGTGCGGGATTTTTTGTTGCCTGAGCAGGCGTGCCGCGTGCGCGGAGCCGCCGGCACTCAGCTCGAAAACGAGCCGAAGCCCTCGAAATCGGTTGTTGGAGGAATGCGTTTGACGGGCGCGCAAGGCTGTCCGTGGGGCGTGTGGTTCGCCGTATCGACGGGTGCCGACTTTGCCGGCCCAGGAATATTCATTGCGGACACAGTTTTACCGCTACGCTTCCCGCGATTGAGCATAGCACGGCCATTCGACATGTTGAGGTCGCGCATCGGATTGCCTTGTTGGCGAGGAATTATTCAGAAAGTGCGCAGTGAACGCGCGCTCCGTGTTCATGTTCCGGGCCTCTGCGCCGCACGGGCCGTGGCCCGGCCGAAGCCGGGTTCCGCAGCGGGAGGCACGACCGACGTCCTACCTCCCGGGCATCGGATCCAGGACGAAGCGCCGCGTCTCGGCGCCCGCACCGTCTTTTCAGACACGTGGGTGACCGCTCCGATCGCTGCACCGCTCCAGGTGGAATGGGACCACGTTGAAAGGGGGACGCGCCGGCCGCACGCGAACGGGGCGAACGCGGCGGCCGGCGCGCTCGCGGACGGGAGCCCGAAGGCTCGACCGCCGCGATCCATGATGGCTGCCTTCAACGCGCGTGGCGGCCGCTGGCTCCCGGCCGGCGTGCGAAGGGATCGGCGGGCGGAACGCCCTCGCCGACCTGCCGCGTCACGGATGCCCGCCGCCTCGCCGAGCGGCCGCGACGGGGTCACGGCTGCTTGTGGATCGGATCGACCCAGTAGACGGTCTCGGGGCGCTCGGCCGCCTCGACGTTGGGCAGGTTCACCACCACCGCCTCGTTGTCCGAGCGCACCAGCACGCAGTGCAGGGGCTCGTCGGTCGAGGCGTTGATCTCCTGATGCGGCACGTAGGGCGGCACGAAGATGAAATCGCCGGGCCCGGCCTCGGCCACGTATTCGAGGCGCTCGCCCCAGCGCATCCGGGCGCGGCCGGAGACGATGTAGATCACGCTCTCCAGGGCGCCGTGGTGGTGCACGCCGGTCTTGGCGTCGGGCTCGATCGCCACCGTGCCGGCCCAGATCTTTTGGGCGCCGACGCGGGCGGCGTTGACTGCCGCCTGCCGGAACATGCCCAGCGTCTGCGCCGTGTTGGGGTCGAGCCGGTCGCCGGGGATCACCCGCACGCCGTCGTGCTTCCAGCGCGCCCCGGTCGCGTCAGGTCCCGCCGCGTGATCGTGAGGCGCGTGGGGATGGGCGTGGCCGTCGCCGCTGTCGTGCATGTCGATCCTACTTTCGCAGGCGCCATCATCGCATGGCGGCGCGCGGTTCGGAAAATCCGGGATCGGCGACGGCACGAAAAAAGGGCCGGCATGGCGCCGACCCTTTTCGGTGTTCGAAGATCGCGACGGGTTGGGCGCACGACCGAAGCCCGTGCGCCCAACCCGAAGAAATCAGTCGTTGATGGCGGCGACGACGCCGGCCCCGACGGTGCGTCCGCCCTCGCGGATGGCGAAGCGCAGCTTCTCTTCCATGGCCACCGGCACGATCAGCACCACGTCCATGGTCACGTTGTCGCCCGGCATCACCATCTCGGTGCCCTCGGGCA